>NZ_JAQMTI010000145.1:0-8779 GCF_028329225.1 Sphaerospermopsis kisseleviana CS-549
GGACTGGGGACTGGGGACTGGGGACTGGGGACTGGGGACTGGGGACTGGGGACTGGTGATTGGGGAATTGCTTTAGCGAAGCTTACCGAAGGTATCGCTGTTTGGTTTTGGTAATCCTCTCATTTACATTGGTGATGAACAAATTGGTTATTTATTATCACCTAATCAAAGCACCCGTCGTATGGGCAACCGCATTGAAATTAATGAATATTCTGTGCGAAGTGCGACAATACAAAAAACACCTCAACCATTGACACTGCGAATTTTGCTTTTAGGTGATTCTATTGCTAATGGCGGTTGGTGGACAGTTCAACAAAATACTATTTCTAGTTTAATTGAAACTTCTTTAAAATCTCAAAAATATCAGAATAATTACCAACAAGTGAAAGTTTTAAATACTTCTGCTAACTCCTGGGGACCAAGAAACGAATTAGCTTATTTACAGCGTTTCGGCAATTTTCAAGCTCAGGTGATAGTGTTATTAATTAACACTGATGATTTATTTGCTACTGCTCCCACCTCCCTACCTGTGGGACGCGATCGCAACTAACCAGATCATAAACCGCCTTTAGCAATTATAGAATTTTTACAGCGTTATTTAATTAAACAAAAACCCATACCCGAACTAGAAGCAGTACAAAAAGAACCAGGCGATCGCGTGGGAATTAATTTAGAAACTATTGGTAAAATTCAAAATTTCGCTCAAGAAAACAACAGTAAATTTATTTTAGCCATGACTCCCTTATTCAGAGAAATTGGTGAACCAAGACCCCGTGATTATGAAATTGTTGCTCGTAAACGTTTATCTGATTTTACCAAAGAACAGCCAATTAATTATATAGATTCTTTACCACAATTCAACTCAATTTATAACCCCGAAAGCTTATATCACGATAGTATTCATCTTAATCTTAAAGGTAATCACTTTGTGAGTGAAGTGATAAGCTGTTACACAGCTAAATTGTATAATCCTAATGTTCTGAACTCTTGTTTAACAGGCAAGATGCCTGTTCCACTTATACAAATTAAATGCACAACAGCTTAGAGTGATCGCTTTTAGAAATATTAAAAAATTAGTATGAGTCAGCAACAGCCGTCGAACCCACAACCACCATCACCACCACAGCCTGTAGCACAATCTCCTGTAGCAAATACACGCTTGGGGAATAATACCAAAAAAGTGGTGATGAACATTCTAGAAGTTGTGGATCAGTTATTTTATGGATTGATGGGAGATTTGGGGAGAACAGTCTATGCTTCCATTCAGGATGCGATCGCCCTCAGTATTCTCTTGCAAGTTCCCGGATTAATTGGTAAGATCATTATTGGTAAAGATTTTTCCAGTTTTGGTGTTTGTTTAAAAGAAAATCCATTAGGTGCATCCTGTTACGCTTGTTTTATTATCGTTACATCAGATTTCTTACTGTGGATTGTGCTTGCTGGTCGGATAATTGCTCGTTTTTGGGCGGATATTAAGAATTTGCGGAAACCATAGGAGCAGCAATATTATGACATTAACTAGCCGCAAGCAAATTAGCCTTTATCAAGAAGCTAAAGCTGGATTGAATTCTTTAGTTCAGCAAACGGCTCAAGTTGGTGTAGGTTTTTTAGTCATGTTATTGCTCACAGGTGGGAATCCTCCAGCTTTTACTGTCGGGTTAAGTGTTATTGCGGGAATTGGTTTTGTTGCTTGGAGTGAAGAGAAACGACTAACCCAGCGGCGATTAACAAGTAAGATACCTGTTTTACAAGAAGAAATTCCACAGCAAGTAAAACTGCTTCTGGAAGCAGACACAGAAAACTTGTCTGAATTAATTAAAAGTGCTGGACTAAATCCATTTGCAGATTTAGTTGGAGCTAATTTAGTTGGTGTCAAAGGCGTTGGTTGCAACCTCAATGGTTTTAACCTCAGTGCTGCTGATTTAAGTGAAGCTGACTTGAGCCGCGCTGATTTGAGTGGTGCCAACCTCAAGAATGCAAAACTACGATCTGTTAAACTCAGCCGTGCCTATTTAGTGGATGCTAATTTGTGTAATGCAACGCTAATAGATGCTAACCTCAGTCATGCTGACATGAAAAATAGCAACTTGAGTAATGCTGACTTGATTAATTCTGACCTCAGTGGTGCTGACCTGAATGGTGCTAACTTAACTGAGACAAATTTCACGAGTGCCAGAGTGATAAATGCTCAATTTGGTAATAACGCTGGACTGGCTGATGATGTTAAATTTGAACTCAAACAGCGAGGGGCAATTTTTTCCCAAGATCAACTTGTTCCAATAAAATAAACACAGTGCGTTACCCAAACTAAGAAAATTGTAGGTTGGGTTAAACGAAGTGAAACCCAACATTTCCCGAATTTTGTTGAGTTTGCATTTTAGCCTGTTTAAGCTTCCTTAACCCAGATAGCCAAACCTCCCCCACGGCCACGCGCTGCAATGAAATCTTCCGTAACTAAGAAGAAGGCAAAAAAGGGTAATTTAGCTATGGGTTGGTTATAAAAATCCTCAGATTCAACTTTACCAGAACGAATTGGTTGATTGTAAACAACACGATTAAATAAACTAATCTGCATCTGGGTAAAGTCAAATGCCAATAAATTTTTTTTGCCTAAATATTTTGCTAGTCCCGTCAGCTTTAATAATATCGAGCCTAATTGTACCTGATTAGCAATTTCGCCTCTAACTAAAGCATCTTCAGTAGTGGCACTAAAAGAAATATGAATTTTCACCAATTTAGGTACATAAAAACCCTTACCTAAAATAATTCCTCCGCGCTGTCTGACTTTTTTAGTCCCCGTAGCAAAGCACAACCGCCATTTACCAATCAGAGATGGAAAGGGATAATTAAGCCGTTGTTGTTTGGCGGTCTTTTCTGCTTGCAGCAAGGCATTGACTACTACCTCAGCAGTAGGGGGTTTGCTCCCTTCTCGATATGCAGCAGCAGTTTGGGAGACAATGCTGAGAAAATCAGACGTAAGGGTAGATGTCAAATCAGAGGTCATGAGAATATTGGTAATTTAGGGTTTTATCGGCATTTGCTCATCATTTCGATAGATTATAACCTTTATTTTCCTTAACAAAGGATAAGGTTGAGCTAAATCATGTTAGCGTATATACAAGGAAATCTATCAAATCCTCAGTCCACCTTGGCAATGCAACAACTTCCATCTAGTACACCTCAACCGCAACATGAAAACAGATACCCAGATTGCCTGTACATGGAACTACAAGCAATTCCAGTCAATTCTGACCAAATTGATCTGCCTGTTACCATGCACTTTAACGAACAGTGGGAAGCATTAGGAACAGTGCGCGTTAAGTTTGGTGTGAAAGGTGGACAACTGAAGCTAAAGCTGAAAAATGGTGAGATTCCTGATGATTCCCGTGAACTGGATGGACAAATTGAGCTTAAACCGGCTGTGTGTCAGGTAACTACAAATGGTTCAAAATCACACCCAACTTGGGAGTTTGAGCTAAGTATTGGCGCAACAGTTTTGATAGGCTCACTCCAGAATCAGAAATTAGGAACTGTGCAGTTACAAGACAGGCCATGTTTTGTGGAAGCAACATTTGAGGTTTCACAGCAATATGTGCATTTAATGGCAACAGAAGGACTATATCCAACGGATACAAGTCGCAATAAACAGATAATTTTAGAGGCATGGTTCAGGAAGGAACTGCTGAAATCAAAGTTACAACCCTATCTCAGTCGAGCAGAGTTGCACTATGGCTAATAAAGAATCTATTCAGAAACTTCAAGACCTGATTCAGCGAGTTGTCGAGGCAGAAACCGATGACTTTTCTGCTCTGGTAGAAATTGCTGGTTTAGATCCTCTACAAGACTTTGCTGGTGCCGACCTGATCGGTGCCAACCTGAGCCGTGCCAACCTGAGCCGTGCCAACCTGAGCCGTGCCAACCTGAGCCGTGCCAACCTGATCCGTGCCAACCTGAGCGGTGCCAACCTGAGAGGTGCCAACCTGAGCGGTGCCAACCTGAGCGGTGCCGACCTGAGCCGTGCCAACCTGAGCGGCGCCTACCTGAGCGGTGCAGCAGTTAAAAATGCAATATTTGGAGATAATCAGGGCATTTCTCCAGCTATGAAGCGCGACTTAATTGAACGCGGGGCAATTTTTGAAGATTCTCCAGGCGATCGCTCTCGTGTTCTCACTCGTGTCTAAAGGATTTGTGATCATAATTTCAGAATGTGACCTCTGAATCAAGATCAAGAAGAATGATGGGATGATAATTGCGATCGCTCTTTACCAAAAATATACCTTTTGCCTATTAACCTAAGTTGCTAGTACCTCTCGGCATAAATACGCCTACCTTTCACAAGTGTTTCAAATCACAGATTTTTCACCAACTTTAATGGTGGGTTTACTTGCGCCAAGCTGTACTAGTCATCTAGTTGAGGCTGGTAATGGGTAATTGGAAACTGCTGTAAAATCCTAGTTTTAATCCTGATTATCCTTCAATCCTGGAAATCCTGATTCTGACAGTTTCCCTAACTAGCAACTTACGTTATTACTTTTTAAGTCCTTACTATTAAGTTAAGTATCTTTCTATTAAGGAAAGATTAAAAATCCTAAAATCTTTAGCACAATAGAATAACCCGATTGTCTTTTGCGTGGTTTGAGGAGTTGAACTTATCTAAAGACACAGAGAGGTAAAATTATGGACGCTAATAGCTTCCTGAGTCAATATACATCAGGAAAACGGAATTTTAAGGGAGCAATTCTGCATCAGGCACAGTTAACTCAAGCTGAATTAACTGGTGTTAATTTATCTGAAGCTGACTTGAGTGGTGCTGATTTAAGTGAAGCCAACTTGAGTAAATGTAATCTATCTAGAGCAAATTTGACCAATGCCGATCTCAATGGCGCAAATTTGCAAGGTGCAAACTTGAGTGAAGTAAATTTGATTGGTGCTGATTTGACAAGAGTTAATTTCCAGGAAACTAACCTCAGTCGTGCAGACTTGCGAGCCGCAAATTTAACGTCAGCTAACCTACTGGGTGCAAACCTCAGTGAAGCAGATATCAGTGGTGCTGATTTCAGCAGTGCTAATCTTCAAAAAGCCAATTTGATTGGTAGCAATATCGAAGAATCAGAACTCTATGATGCAGATTTAACTGGTGCAATCATTTCTGAACCAGAGATGACTGAGGAAGTTCTGCATATAGGTTTATCCCATACATGGATCACATGGGCTGGAAGTTATTGATTTTTCAAGGGGAAATGGGAAATGGGGAATAGGAAATGGGGAATAGGAGTCATGGATTTTGGATTGTTTTTGTCATCTCCAATCTAAAATCTAAAATCTAAAATCTAAAATTTTCTTCCCCACTCACCAGTCACCACTCCTTAA
Source organism: Sphaerospermopsis kisseleviana CS-549 (assembly GCF_028329225.1). NCBI lineage: Bacteria > Bacillati > Cyanobacteriota > Cyanophyceae > Nostocales > Aphanizomenonaceae > Sphaerospermopsis > Sphaerospermopsis kisseleviana. Next base: position 5,371 of record NZ_JAQMTI010000145.1, read on the forward strand.
TAAACTAAAGGTGTTACACCACGCATTGCTCGTAAAGAATTTATACAAGCAGGGCAATCACAGCCAAATAAATCCACGGCCATATTGCTTTCTTCAATATTGAACTCTAGCATCTGAATATCAGCAGGAGTATCAAAATCTTCTGCTTGGGGTTGATACTCTGGAATTTGAGCTAATACAGAAGCTCTAGCACATACTAAACCAACTTTATGTTTATTGCGAATACAGGACAAATTATCTTTACTTTGGGCTGTATTCTGGGATGTATTTTTAACTGTTGGTTCTATCGCTTGGGCTTGCTTGAGCATCACTCCCATAGTCAACCAGGAGCTAATCAATACAGGAGAAGAAAAGAGGCTTAGTATAAATTTGTTCATCATCTTGCTTGATATAATGTTCTTGACTGCTAAGGATACACGATTAAATCTTTCAATTCAAGAGAACAGCTATCAGGAATAATAATAGTTGATTCCGGTGCTATAGAGTGTCAGTATTAGTCACTGACCAGTTATTTAATTTTTTGGACATAATTGTAGTAGTTATGTCTTTTGACTTTGACAATTTTTTCAATCCTCTTCCTTTCAGAGAGAGGTCATTGTCAATTGTCCATTGTTAATTATCCATTATTGAAGTGTGTAGGCAGGAAACAGCAAGGATCAGGAAACAGGAAAGACGGGTTTTAGTTATTCAATCAATTTAGATATTGACTGAAAATTAACTATTAAAAAATGAATAATAAAATGTCCGCAAGAGCGGACATATATCAGGGCTTCTGTCACTTTTATTGGCTACAATCATGTATGAAACATGATGCTTTTATTGTTGATGATCAAAACCAAAAAATCAAGGGTTTACAAGCATTAGACTAGACATAACTACTTGAATTTTATCTTTTTATATAAGCCTTGATGAGTGATTAGAGACGTTGACCGGAATGTTTGTAGGGAATTATTGTCAAATTTGTAATTACAGAGAACCAATTTTGTAGATAAATTATCAAGTCTGACTCCAACAGCGATGATGATTTTGACTTTTGTTAGCACAACTTTGGTTAAGGATATTCTATATTCTGAATCTTGGCAATTTTCTAGGAAATATCAACAGGAAAATCACCTCATAAACCTCATAAATATTTGGATGTTTTATATAAAACAATTTGTCTAATAGCATAGCAAAAATTACTAAAATCGGACATTTATTTTTAGACATAATTCCGATATTTATGTCTTTAAGTTCTGAAGATTTATGGTATTTTTAAATTAACTTAAATTAAAAAGGTAAAGGTGGTCAGGTATGACAAGCCCTGAGAATAATCTGTTATTCTTGGGGTTTTATTTAGGATCACGAATTTACAATAATCGACAATTAAAAATGAACCTGGAATGAAACAATTGTCAATTATCAATTGTCAATTATCAATTGATAACGACGTGGTGTATAAACTCTTGTATCTTTTTCACTGGTTTCAATTTTCCGAGTTTGGGAAGAACCAATAATAATCAAGGTTCGCATATCAGCATCCTTTGGTTTTAATTGTTCCAAATTAATGACTTTTACCGTTTGTCCTGGTCTGCCAAGATTCCACCCTAATATTACCGGGGTATCTGGTTTTCTGTACTTTAGTAAGATATTTTTGGCTGCTTCTAATTGCCAAGTTCTTTCTTTGGAAATAGGATTATAAAATGCAATTACAAAATCACCTTGGGCTGCGTTTGTAATACGTTGGGTGATAATTTCCCAAGGTTTTAAAATGTCAGAAAGAGAAATTACACAAAAGTCATGTCCCAAAGGTGCGCCAATAGCTGCTGCGGTGGCTTGCATGGCGGAAATACCAGGGGCTACTTGAATATCAATTGTTTGCCATTCTGGTTGTTGATATTTATCTATGACTTCAAAAACTGCGGTGGCCATTGCATAAATACCGGGATCTCCTGAAGAAACTACTGCTACATATTTACCTGTTGCGGCTAAGTCTAAGGCCATTTTTGCCCTTGCTTCTTCTTCTCTATTATCCGATTCATGAATTTTTTTACCTTCAGCTAAAGCACCAATTAAATTAATATAAGTCTTATAACCAACTAAATCTGTAGCATGATTGAGAATTTCTTTAACTTCGGGTGACATCCATTTTGATGCACCAGGTCCAGTACCAATAATGGCTAATTTTCCCTGTGGTTGTCCGATGGTTTCGGGGTTGATAATTTCTGGAGAAATACTCAGAGTAATCTGGGAAAATGGAGAACACAAAGATTTGTTATTTGGTTCTGTACCTGCACAAACAACTGCTTCATGAAAACAGTATCCTTGGGTGGTAAATTTTGTCAGTTGACTGACTGCAAAAAACCGAATGGGTACTTGAAAAATGTGGGCGATATTTTCCAGTATGGGATCAGCAGCGAGGTAAAGAGGTGCAAGAATAACTGCGACTGCTTTGGGTGAAACCTGCGCTTCTTCTAGTAGTTCGTAAATGTGGCTAAGTGTTCCTGAGTTGGGGGAAGTAATGGCGATCGCTACTTTTTGGGGATGATAAACTAAACAGTCAGGTTGAGGAATTACTTTTTTTTCTGTCACCTCAATAGTTAACTCCCCATTTTCATCAATAGGTAAGTTACTTTCACTCAACCAAGGTGCTGTTCCTACTAATTTAACTTTTGCCCCTGCTAATAAGTCAGATATAAATTTTTTCGCATTCTCTGGGTTAGCTAAATGATATCCAAAAGGAGGAGATAACAACGCTGTCCGAAAACGCAAATCTCCTGTAGTTGTAATGGCAGCTTGTACTTTTAAAGCTGCTGCTATTTGCCGTGCTAATTCGTTTACTCCACTTAGTCCACCCAAAAGCGGGACAACTGCACTCCCATCTTCAGCTACAGCTAATACTGGTGGTTCTTGACTTTTATCTGTAATCAGTGGTGCTAAAGTTCTAATTATAATCCCAGCCGCACATATACCAATTATCGGTGTGCCAGCGGCGAACAACTCGCGCAGTGTATCGCCAAAGTTTGTAAAGCTTACATCAACATCACAGGTACGACTTACTAACCCGTATAATTTCGCTCCTGGTAAAATACTTGTAATTTTCCTTGCTACTGTGATACTATTTTGACCCAGTATGACAACGGCAGATGTCAACCTTGTTTTCATTTAATATTTATGTTTATTTACTTATTTTAAGATAGTTCTTCCTTATCAGGAGATAATATATCAGGTTTTCAGATGGGTGTCAATAGTCTTAACTTACTATTGCGCGGTGACTGGGGACTGGGAAGAGCAAGTCCTAAGTTGACAATTTCATAGACAAAACTATACTTATATTGACAAAAATCAATATATTTTTAGGAAAAAATCAACTACTTGATATATAATACGGTGATATCAAGTATTGAATTGAGACTATTGCTGACGCGAA
>NZ_JAQMTI010000146.1:0-83864 GCF_028329225.1 Sphaerospermopsis kisseleviana CS-549
TATCAAATTAAGCATAATTTGCTTTCTAATTATTTAATAGGACAACTAAAACGTCCAGATATTGCTATGTCAATGGTTTAGTCTTTAGGCGCTCGGTGCAGCGTAGCCGCACCATCGCTTGTGCCAGTTGCGTAAGTCCTAGTGAAGATTAAGGAGTTCAAGGATATCAAGGAGTTTTTTGTATTTGGCAACGAGGTAAAAACCAACAAAGTGCAAGGTTTTCCTCCTCAGATTTTCAAAAAACTTGCACTTCTTTGACTTTAAAAAGCCTCAATCCATTTATTTGTGTATTTTTGCAGTTTATTCAGCAAGCCATAATTAATTTCTCCCTGCGAGTCATGAAAACTCGGAAATGCTGATTTGCATTATCTCACCCTAGAAAATTTTTAAAACTAAAATTATTTACATAATAATTGAATTATAGCAAATATCTATTTATAATTCCCAAATCTTTATGACTATCATTAAAACACCACAAAAACACTATCCCAAGCCAGAAATTATCCGCCGGGGGATGGCATTAGGAATAGATTTTACAGGAGCATGGTTAGTTAGTTCTCTTTTAGGAACAAATAATCTAGGTATTCAATTTATCCAAATTTTCGTTTTTATCCTTGCTTGGTTAATTCTACGGGTCATCATAGTTTACAACAATCAGGGGCAAAGTTTAGGACGATGGGCAGTAAATTTAAAAGTGTTAGAAATAGAAAACGGACAACCCGTAAGCAGAATACCCGAATTACAAGCATTATTACAGCGTGAAGCGATTATTGGCGGTAGCTGTTTATTGGTTTCCATTTGCTTAACGAATATAATAGCTAATCCCACTGCTATACTGCTAATACTTCCCCTAGTCATTGACTGTGGTGCAGCCTTGTCAGATCCTCAGATGCAACAGGCTTTCCATGACCGCTATGCTAGAACTATAATTGTTTCCTCACGGCGTGGCTATTCGCTGGATTTAAAAATTAAGCTAAAAATTAAGCGATTAGTTGAAAAAGTGCAGCGAAATGTGAGAAGATAGTCATTTGTGTTAAATCTCTCCCGGCTTTACTGTTTGTAAAATTATGGCTAAGAGTAAAGGTGCCCGCATAATAGTGACACTAGAATGCACCGAGTGTCGAACCAACCCAGACAAGCGTTCTCCAGGCGTTTCTCGCTATACCAGCACCAAAAACCGCCGGAACACCACCAACCGTTTAGAACTGAAAAAGTTCTGCCCCCACTGTAACAAACACACTGTTCACAAGGAAATTAAGTAAGAGATGAGCTATTATCGTCGTCGCCTGTCGCCAATTAAGCCAGGAGAACCAATTGATTATAAAGATGTTGATTTACTACGTAAATTTATTACTGAACGTGGTAAAATTCTACCCAGACGCATTACTGGGTTAACATCACAACAACAACGGCAATTAACATTAGCGATTAAACGCGCTCGAATTGTGGCTTTATTGCCATTTATCAACGCCGAAGGCTAAAAAAATTTTGGATTTTGGATGAAAGGATTTTAGAGCAGAAGTCAGGAGTCGTAAGGGCGCAGCATTCGGAAAAGAAACGGTGAAATTGATGATTGTTCGCCCAAATGCTTCGCCCTTACTTTGGACAAAAATTGATAACTGGTCGTCCGAATGCTTCGCCATTACAAGAGTCAGAAATCAGAAGTAAAACTCTCTTTCTGTCTAGGTTTCAAGTGAGACTGTGTACCAGATTTATCTGTAATCTGCTGTAAAAATCCAACAAAAGTAACGTTGGTAATAACAATGAAACGTTTACTTTCAGTCCAAAATCTAAAATTTCGCTTCCAGCCAAAGGAGTGTATAATATGCTTCGAGATTTCCAATCCTGGGATTTGGGTGATAGGAAATAGGGAACAGGGAACAGGGAACAGGGAACAGGTGACAGCAAAGAGTGTTTACCAATTACCCATTACCAATTACCCATTAACAACCTAAAACAAATCCAAAATCTAAAATCTAAAATCTAAAATTAGTAAAAGAGTGCGAGAGTTGTGGAGAAGGGGACGCTAGTTGAATTTAGGGTTCAAGGCGATCGCCGTCTGGGAGTGGTAGATCGTCCAGACGGAAAGACCCGTTGGTTTGTGGTAGATGAACGAGGTCAATCCCACAGCCTCGCGCCGCGACAACTAACCTATACAGTTAATGGACAAACTTATAAACCTGCTGATATTCCCAGCTTTTTAAGTCAAGTTCAAACCTATCTAGATCCATCTAGTTTAGAAATAGCTTGGGAAATATTGGTGGAAGACGGGGAAACAGTCACTCCCAGTCAAATGGCAAATTTGCTGTTTTCAGAATCAGAACCACAGCACTGTTACGCCGCCCATTTCTTGTTATCCGATGATAAAATGTATTTCAAGCAAAAAGGCGATGTTTACGAACCACGTAGCGCCGCACAAGTAGCAGAACGGAAACACCAAATAGAAGTAGAAGCGCAAAAAGCCAAGGGACAGCAGGAATTTCTAGCGCGTGTAGAACAGGCACTCCAAGGCGAAAGCGTAGAATGGCAAAAACCAGACCGCCAGCGTTTGGAAGCATTAGAAAAATATGCGACTTTCGTGGCGGATATTGTGCGAATGGGGATAAATGCGGAGTCCTTGGTACGGAATTATCCACCCCCAGCCCCAGTATTAGAAACCATGAATATGCTGGGACGTTCTGCAACTCCCCAAGCAGCCCTGCAACTATTGATCGACTTGGGTTGGTGGAGTCCCCATGAAAACCTGTTCCTGCGTCGTTCTTCAATTCCCGTTCAGTTCCCTAGTAAGGTATTAGAAGTGGCGCAACAACATTTGGATTTTCCACCAGCAGACTTAGACACCAATCGTCTGGATTTAACACATCTCAAGGTATACACTATTGATGATGAAAGTACCACAGAAATAGACGACGGTTTAAGTTGTGAAAATCTCGCCGATGGACGACAACGGCTTTGGGTGCATATTGCTGATCCTACTCGCTGGTTAATGCCAGAAGATGAATTAGATTTAGAAGCGAGAAAACGGGGTAGTACAGTTTACTTACCTACGGGAATGATACCTATGTTCCCCGAAGTCTTAGCTACAGGTCCAATGAGTTTGGTACAGGGGAAAATTTGTTGCGCTCTCAGCTTTGGTGTAGTTTTAGATGAAAGCGGCGCAGTTGAAGACTATACTATCCATCCCACTTTAATCAAACCTACCTATCGCCTCACCTACGAAGATGTAGATGAAATGCTGGAGTTGGGAGTACAAGCAGAACCAGAAATAGAGGCGATCGCCAATTTGGCACAAAAGCGGAAAACCTGGCGATATAACCAAGGCGCGATCAGCATCAATATGCCCGAAGCAATGATCAAAGTCAAAGACGATGATATCAGCATTGATATATTAGATGATTCTCCATCTCGGCAGTTAGTAGCAGAAATGATGATCCTTGCTGGGGAAGTAGCAGCACGTTATGGTCAAACCCATAACATCCCCCTACCATTTCGCGGACAACCCCAACCAGAACTCCCCCCAGAAGAAGAACTCTTACAGCTTCCCGCCGGTTTCGTTCGTTTTTGCGCCCTGCGTCGCTGTATGCCTAAAAGTGAAATGAGTATTACCCCAGTACGTCATGCCGGTTTAGGCTTAGATACTTACACTCAAGCAACTTCCCCCATCCGTCGTTACAGCGACTTACTTACCCACTTTCAACTGAAAGCACATTTACGGGGTGAAGATTTGCCATTTTCTGCTGAACAACTCAAAGAAGTGATGATGACAGTCAGCACTACCACCCAAGAACTAACAATGGTAGAACGGCAAACCAACAGGTATTATGCTTTAGAATATTTACGTCGTAATCCTGAAGAAATATGGCAAGTCACAATTTTGATGTGGTTACGGGAAGATAGCAACTTAGCATTAATTCTCTTAGAAGACTTGGGTTTACAGTTACCAATGGTTTTTAGGCGTTCTGTAAGTTTAGGTGAACAAGTATTAGTAAAAGTCAGCATTGCTGATCCTCAAAAAGACATCATTCAGTTTCAAGAGATAATTTATCAAGAAGCTGTTAGTGGGTAGGTGACTGGTGACTGGTGACTGGTGACTGGTGACTGGTGACTGGTGACTGGTGACTGGTGACTGGTGACTGGGAAAAATCTTTTTCTCCCCACATCCCCATCTCCTGAACTCCCCATCTCCTGAACTCCTGACTCCTTAACAAATATTTTCCCCCCCAGATATAATTTTGAGCTTGAAAAAGGGATAAATAAAATATAGTTCCATCTTGGTGCATAATCCCTTGGTTTGTATATGACATACTGCCTCAGAATTGCCGACCTACCTGAAAATGAGCGTCCCCGTGAAAGATTGATGACTCATGGAGCGAAAATATTAGCCACTGCGGAATTAATTGCTATTCTGCTAGGAACTGGACAAGGACCGGGTAAACTGTCTGCTGTCGGTTTAGGGCAACTTATGTTACAAGAGTTAGGAAAAGATCAAAGAGATCCTTTAGCTGCTTTACGGGATGTTACCCCCGCAGAGTTAATGGAAATTCATGGTGTGGGTTCTGCAAAAGCTACATCAATTCTGGCAGCGATAGAATTAGGTAAACGGGTTTTTTTATCCCGTCCTGCGGAGGGTGCAGTTATTGATAGTCCTTTAGCAGCAGCAGCTACCCTGAGTCAAGACTTAATGTGGCAAAGTCAAGAACGGTTTGCAGTCTTATTGTTAGATGTGAAAAACCGGTTTTTGGGGACAAAAATAATTACTATTGGTACTGCAACCGAAACTTTAGCTTCTCCCCGTGATATTTTTCGGGAAGTTATTCGACATGGTGCTACACGGATGATAGTGGCCCATAATCATCCTTCTGGTAATCTAGAACCTAGTGAAGCAGATATAGAATTAACTCGGCAATTATTATCAGGGGCGCAACTTTTAAATATTCCTCTATTGGATCATTTGATTTTGGGTAATGGTACTCATCAGAGTTTGCGAGAAATTACTACTTTGTGGGATGATTGCCCACAAGAGGATTGATACAGCAGTTTCCTGAGTTATGCGGTACAGGATTAACAGGCAGGATGCCTGTTACACAAGGGTTTTATGGTTTCAGTTTGTACCTCATTGACATGAAATATACTGTAAAAAGGAAAAGTCCCATGACTTATGTACCATCAAAACTTCTTACCTTTGAGGATTTTCTGGACAAATATAGCGATAATCCGCGCTATGAGTTGGCTGACGGAGAACTAATTGATATGGAACCTACTGGACTTCATGAAACCGTCAGTGGCAAACTAGCGACTAAAATCGGTATTGCTATTACTAATGCCCAACTACCTTGGTTTATTCCCCGCACTTGCCTAATTCGCCCCTTTGCTGACGCTATTACTGCCCGTAGACCTGATATTGTTGTTTTGGATGAAACCGTACTCTTTAATGAACCAGTTATACTAGGAATGGTGGCCTATTAAAATTACACCCATGACTGAACAACCCAACCCAGACTCATCCAACACACCAACGGATGCACCAAAACCCAAGTCAGAAAATGATTCTTGGCAAAATCGCATTGTTGGTGTTGTCAGTAAAACTACTGCTAAATTAACCCAACTCCTACCAGTAGACCAAGTAAAACAACAAGTAAAACAAAATATAGGACAATGGTTTAGTGTCAATGATGCCCAAGTTGCAGAAATTTTAGCAACTATCCGCACTCAACTACCGACTACAGAAGCTTTATTAATAGGAAAACCCCAAACTGGTAAAAGTTCTATTGTTCGCGGTTTAACCGGGGTTTCTGCGGAAATTATTGGCCAGGGTTTTCGTCCCCATACTCAAAATACCCAACGTTATGCTTATCCTGCTGATGATTTACCTTTAATTGTATTTACTGATACGGTGGGTTTGGGTGATGTTAATAAAGATACGGAAACTATTATTCAAGAGTTAATCACTGATTTAAAAACCGAAATTAATGGTGCTAGGGTTTTCCTTTTGACTGTGAAAATTAATGATTTTGCTACGGATACTCTGCGAAATATTGCCCAAAAATTACGCCAACAATATCCCAATATTCCCTGTTTGTTAGCGGTAACTTGTTTGCATGAAATTTATCCCAACGAAATAGAAAATCATCCCCATTATCCCCCAGAATTTGAGGAATTAAACCGGGCTTTTACAGAAATTAAAAATAATTTTACTGGTTTATATGATCGGGCAGTTTTGATTGATTTTACTTTAGAAGCAGATGGTTATACTCCAGTATTTTATGGTTTAGAAGCACTGCGAGATAATTTAGCTGAACTTTTACCGGAAGCTGAATCAAAAGCTATTTATCAATTGTTAGATAAACAAGCAGGTAAGGAATTAAGTAATATTTATCGTGATGCTGCTAGAAGATATATTTTACCTTTTTCCATTATGGCAGGTACTTTAGCTGCTGTACCTTTACCTTTTGCAACTATGCCAGTTTTAACAGCTTTACAAGTTTCAATGGTGGGATTATTGGGTAAATTATATGGTCAGACATTGACACCATCTCAAGCTGGGGGTATTGTAAGTACCATTGCTGGTGGTTTTTTAGCTCAAGCAGTGGCACGGGAATTAATTAAATTTGTCCCTGGTTTGGGTACTGTTATTGCGGCATCTTGGGCGGGTGCTTATACATGGTCTTTAGGTGAAGCTGCTTGTGTGTATTTTGGGGATTTAATGGGTGGAAAAAAGCCAGATCCTCAAAAAATTCAAAATGTCATGCAAGAGGCTTTTGAAGGGGCAAAAGAACGGTTTAAGAGCATGAAAAGTTAGGAATTAGAAAATTCAAGAGACCAGAGTACAGGAAAAAAATGCCAGTATAATGCTAGTATTTTGGTATGGCAGTTATAATCCACATTCCGCACCCTCAACTGTCATAGAGAGAAAACACGGGGAAAAAGAATATAAGTAAGCATAAAAATAAACATAGAGATTGAAAAAAGGCATTTGAGAAATAGTAAATCACCAAAAACGTCATTAAACCCCATTCTCAATAAGGAGCAATAAGAATGAACACCACCCAGAGGAGTCAACAGATAACTAAAAAAAGATACTCAAGACAAAAATTATAACCTAGACTAATAAATAGAAGTAAAAAATTTGAATAATTTTACTACTACTGATGAAGATATATCCAAGAAAGAAGCAGATAAACAATTAACAGAAATTGGTAATCAATAGACCTCTCCAAAATAGAATGTATTAATTTGTCATAAGTTGTAGGGGCGAAGCTTATGGGCGATAATTTGACGGAAAAATCAGACATCTAGATATCCCATAAGCTTCGACCTGCCCGCATAAATAAGTTCCATAATTTCTTTTCTGGACAAGTCTAATGGTTAGAATTAGTCAGGAAAATTATCAATTGACATCTGGTGAAATGAATTTAGGGACAATTCATGAATTGTCCCCAACAGTTTTAGGCTACGCTTATGGAGATGCTAATGAGTAAATTTAACCCAATGGTCATAAAGGAGCGCAGATTTTTGATTCAACGAGTCCACTTAGACTAGATCCCGGTAAAAATATTTGATACCCCATGAGAGACTTTTCAAACAACCTCTAAGCTTCTTTCCAACAACGATTTAACAGCACCCCAGACGCTAATACTTTCAAAACTTCCAGCATAAAGTAACTACCATGCAGTAAATTCATACTGTAGGGAACACCACCTGCACTAGCAAATAGACTTAAATCACTACCCAAAGCGCACATTTGCGGAGTTAGAAAATAGGTATCCAGCAAAGCTATTGTTAACAGCAAGCAAGATAAAAATATACTTCCCAAACACCAATTAGATTTAGTCTTGCAAATAACCAGCACAGATGTCAAGACAACAGCAGCAGCTAGTAATTCTAAGCGGTTAAAATTCCAAAAAATTGCATATCCAGCAGTGGTAAAATTCGCTTCCTTCATCATGCCAGTAATGTAAAGACTAGGCATAATTACCCAATCTAATACTAGACTAGAACTGAGCCAAAAGCCCAAGGTCAACAGAGTGGCGGTTTGCCAAGTTGAGCGTTTTAATTGCAGGTTAGAAATAGTGTTCATAACAATAATTGCTTGGTTAAATCTATTTCTAGTTTCTAACTAAGAAAACCACTTTGACAACAAATATAAATTAACTGTTACAAACAAGACTATATGCAACATTTTTATAATGTTTTTTGAATTAATTTTTGTTGTTTTTTTAAGTTTTATTACCAAATAATAAGAAGAATTAAAAAACAAAAACTTGTGCTAAATCTGGTGAAGATAAATCGTAAGTATTCAGCTATCAGCTATCAGCTTTAAGATAGTAGACAATATTATTTCCTTCTCATGACTGGGAACTGGGGACTGGGGAGATAGGGAGAAAAACTAATTCTTTCTCCTGAATAGCTGATGGCTGACTTTTATTTTTCATGAAAAGTCCAAACACCAGCATCCCAAGTTGTATCTGTGGGAGGTGTTTGTAGCCAATGTTGACAACGACTCAGATATAACATTGAAGCTTTATCATTATTATCAGCAGTTAAAGCTTTCACAAATTCCATTTGAGCCAGTGAAAACTGACGTTGCAGATAATACTCTCTTCCTTTCTGATAATGTTCAATTAGTTCTTGTTTGGCACTGTTAATAGAATCAGAACGCATTCCGATCAACTCATAGATAGATACAGGCTCATTTCTGCCTTTAACACGAATTAAATCTAGTTCCCTTGCCCAAATATCATCATGACAGAAGTTAAAGGTATTGTCGCTGATGATAATATCGCAACCATATTGTTTGCTAATACTTTCTAATCGAGAACCAAGATTGACACCATCACCAATAGCGGTAAATTCCATCCGCTTACTAGAACCGATATTACCACTAATTACAGTATCAGAATTAATGCCGATGCCGATTTTGATTTTTGATTGATTTAAGGCTTCTCGACGTTGATTTAATTCCTGCAAACGATAGCGCATTTCTAGAGAAGTTTCGACTGCCATACGGGCGTGTTTTTCTAAAGGTAAGGGAGAACCAAATACAGCCATAATGGCATCACCGATATATTTATCGAGAGTGCCTTTATGTCTAAATACAGCTTCTACCATTGATTCAAAATATTCATTAAGCATACTTACCACTTCCTCAGCTTGCATATTTTCTGTGAGGGTGGTATAGCCACGAATATCCGAGAATAAGATAGTAACTTCTTTGCGATCGCCTCCTAATTTAGCATCATCTAATTTGAGTAATTCTTCTGCCAACTCCTGAGTCATGTAACGGTACATGGTGCTTTTCAGACGCTTTTCATCGCTGATATCATCCATTACCACCAGTGCGCCACACACTTTATTTTCGTCATTCGCATCAGCAATAGTGTTGAGTGATAAATTAATGCTGTGCTGTTCTTGGGTAGTAGTTAGAAGTGTACGATCTGGATAATACTGCTGGGTATCTTTGACATCATTTGCAGCTAAAGCATCTGCAAACCATTGGCTAAAATCTCCGTCTTTAATATTGATAACATCACTAACTAATTTCCCCTCTAAACGCGCCTCTGTAGAATAACCTAGTAAACGTTTAGCACTTTCATTAGCAGTGATAATATATCCAGACTTATCCGAGGAAATTACACCATTAGAAAGACTCCGCAAAATATCCCGCTGCATTTTTTCTTGCTGTTTGACTTTGGCAAACAATTGGGCATTTTGCAATGCTACACCTGCTTGAATATTAAAAGCTTCCATGAATACTTCATCATTGCCGTCAAAACTAGCTTGGAAGCATTCAGGAGGTTGAGGCCAAAGGGAGGGATTATAAGGTGCAAAATCTCCTCCTTTCTTTTTATTTACTAATTGAGTAACACCAATTAATTTTTGATCACTGTTAAATACTGGCATACACAACAGACTACAAGTGCGATAGCCATTTTCTTGATCTATTTTTTGGGCAGTTTGTGAATCTGGATGTTTATATAAATCAAAGGGAATATTTAAGGTTTTTCCAGATGCAGCAACGATCCCAGCAAAGCCTTTACCTATGGGTACTCGTAATTCTTTAGTTGTACCGTTATCTTGAGTAATTGTTGTCCATAATTCCTGGCGATCGCCATCTATCAACCACAGGGTACTGCGATCAGCATTCATCAATTCTTTAGCTTCATCCATTACCCGTTTTAGGGTATCTTTTAAATCTAAACTACTGTGACTTAAAGACTTAATCGCTTTCATCAAAGCTGCTGCGGCTCTTTGTTTTTGAGTAGCAATATAAAAAGAGCGAGACGACTCTAAAATCAGGCGAATTGACGGCGCAAAATCTTGAAATAATTTTTCATCTGCACTGGTAAACCCCTTTTTATCAATGCGTTCTTTCAGAGGATCATCGGGATTGTGTAGGTATTTTAATTTATTTAATAACTGCACTACCGCTACTAATTCTGCATTTTCATTTAATAGCGGTAAAGCTAACATTGTGTAAGTGCGGTAGCCATTTCTCTTGTCTTGTTCTTGAGCAAATTTTGACCGCACATCGTTATAAAAATCATAGGGAATATTGATGACTCGCTTAAAAGTTGCCACTTCCCCGGCAATACCTTTATCCGCTGGAATTCTAATTTCTAATGGTCGCTTTCCTTCCCCTTCTGCTAAAATAGACCAGAGTTGTTGTTTTTCTTCATCTAATAAAAATATCGTTGTCCGATCTGCTCCTAGTAATTCCCCTGTTTTCAAGGTAATTGAATGCAGCATTTCTGGAAGAATTGTTTCAAAACCTTTATAATCCAACATGGATAAGGTTTCGTTAACAATTTTCAATTTATGCTCAACTTCCTGAACTACTTGTTTAAAAGTATCCTGGGTTAAGGGAGCAAGAAACTGGGAAATCGTTCCTTTTCTGGTAGCCAGACTAACTACAGGTGAAGAGTGTGTTTGTACCTGATATGTTCCTTGGTGGTTAACACCAAAATTCAAATCCATTGTCTCTTCAGCATTGGGGTTTTGCGCTGACATAACTTTATTTGATATACTATGATTTAGTGTTGACGAAGGTTGAATTGGTCTAGAAAATTTATTATGTTAAGTTTCCGTTATAACTATCATTCCTTGACAGTATACCCTGTTCGTTAATCAATTGTTTAGCCCCATTGATCCTGTTGAGGATAGAGGCTGAAAATTTGATAATTCAAATTAGAGTTAAAAACTACTTGCATGGTGAAACAATCCTAGACGTGAAAGCAGAAAGGTTTACCAGTCATTATATAGGAATCTTAAGCAGCTTTTAAACCTCTTCATTTGTTCTTTTGATTCGACGTTTTAACCCACGTATCAATTCTCGCAACACATCTAGGGAAATTATTTGAGTAAATTATCGGCATAAATGTGTAAAATACAACTATATGGTTCGACTTAGATTAAATGGTTTCAGTAAAAATTCGTATAATCCAATTTCAATTTTCAGCTTTTATCTAGTAGATATACCAAGAAGATAAAAAACTTTGTTTTTAGAACAAATTTGAAAATAATCATTTTGCTCAATTCAAAGTGGAATTGAAATTTGTCAGAAAATCGTAAATTTTCGGTTTTATTTAAGTAAGTCGGCATGAAAAAAACAAGTTATGTAACAAAATGTAAAATGCCTAAAAACCTCATCCCTCCTGCCTTCTGCCTCCTGCCTTGCCACAACGATAAATTTCAACGCCTACCTACTTATACATAAATCTTTAGTTAAAAAAAATAAACACCGTTGGTTATTTCGTAAAAAATAATTATAAAATCTGACCTAGTATTACTTTCCAACAGCAATAAACACTACTAGGTTATTTACCATGAAGAATTGGCAACAACGATTTTTGCTAGGCTTATTATGTTGTGTTTTCTTATTATTCGGATGGTCACAGCGGGCTTTAGCTGCAAATAATAGTACACAAATACTAAATGTACAATTAGCCCAAGCAGAATTACCTGTCAATGCTTATGAGTATCTATTGCAATATCAACCAGAAACTTATAATGTTTTGAGCAAGACATTAGCAGATGCTGTTGAAGATGCAAAACAGCCGTTAGCAGATGAAGTAGTGAGTGATCTGTGGGCATTATCTCCCAGTAACCCTAGAATTAAATGGAGAGAAAATAATGGCAAAATTGAATATTTAATGTCAACTTGGAGATATGTGAGTAACCCCAGTGTAGATTGGCCAATAGGTGCAAAAAAACAACTGGCTTATCAAACATGGTTTACAGCAGTACCACAAGTTAAAGAATTTTGCCAGCAATATCAAGCCATAGATGCCAATATTCCTGATAAAATTGAACTTTCACTAAGGTTACAGCAATATTTGGGATTGATTTTAAACAAATATTCTAGCAAAACCCATTTTGTGGAAATGTGGGTAAAAGCAGAAGATTTAATCAGACCATGTATTGATCCAGAAATTGACGATGCTAGTTGTAATGTTTTACCTTTACCAGTACCAGATAGCAGTCCTGTAATTAAGACAATATACACCAATTCTTTCAGCAATGCGAAAAAAGAATATTATCCTTGGTCTGGTTTAGGTTATACCTATGATTGGGGAAATCCACAAAAACCCCATGTAGGTCCTAGTGAATTTATTATTAACCCCACACCAGAAAAACCTGTTGAGGTGGAAGTGGTTTCTGTAACCCCAACTCAGGAATATTGTCAACAGGATTATATTTCATCTAATCAGTCTTTGAATTAGTTGAATTAAATTTAACCTCAAACTTTTGGGTAACAAATAAGGGTGAAAGGGTAAGGAGTAATAACACCTTTACTCTTTACCCTTTCTGAGATGAGGTCAACATTCCTTATTAAGGGGGGAGATCAATAAAGGTCTCCCTTTCAAACCTGGTAATTTATGAGGTATGGGTCATTAAATCTACATGGTAAAATTCGATATATAAAACTTGAAATGTGACTACAAATGTTGGCATTTGTATGAAAAAATAATCACTGACTGCAAACACTATAAAAAGGCAGAATCTTAATCAAAAAACCCTAAATTTAAACCAGTCTCAGGACAGATGAGGACTAATTGAAATCGCTTTAAATTAGCAGACAAGAAGCAAAGGGCGTGACGATGGGTGCAGCTGCCCCAATCACCAAAATAAAAAACACAGAGTAACAAGCATAGTGTTTACTCTGTGTTTATCTGTTTATCAGTTGAAAATTGACAATTGATAATTTTTTATTAAAGGTTTAAAACCTTACCTTTCCAGGGGAAAAAGCCAAAAATTCCGTTTTTTCAATTCTCCTCTGACTCCTAAATGATTATGAGTTATTTTCATCTCGTCGTTGTTCATAATCTTCAGAAGATTTCGGATCTAGTTCCCAACGTGCATCATCACGATGTTCTAAAATATCGTTGGTGCGAAGAAAAGCATAATCATTCATTTCTAAACCTACTGCTGTTTCTAATTCCTCCGTTAAATTTTTCTCAGGAGTAGCAACAGTACCACCCACAGCTTCATCTCCTACCGTATCTTGCCAATAACTATCAATTTCATCACCCGCAATAGGGTATTCAGCAGGAAATTCAGGACTGTTTTCTGTATACTCTTGTCTATTTTCCCACAGCGATCGCTCACCAATATTATATCCTGGTAAGTTTTTTACGCCTGTACCATAGGATTCAGTAATTCCCTGTGGCAAATCATCAGTTTTATTTTCCTGTTTTTTTCTTTTTTTTGTCATGATAATAGCTACTTGCTGCAATAACAAAGATTTAGAAATTGTAATTTCATGAACCTTATCTGCATCTGTTTATTTTCACTCTTTGTATTTCAATATTTTAGCTACATGGCTGATGGCTGAATGCTTAACGTTTTTATTATAACTTTTTTATTATAACTTTTCACCAAATATATTTATCTAACTAAAGATTTATAACTTTAGTTATAAAAAATATATCCCTTGAGAACGAAGTGAAGCAATCTATGAAGTATTAATCTAGTAGGTGGTAAATCATTAGCAATTATAACTAGCAATTAGTTTAGTAAGGTAATTGGTAAGAAATTATTTTCAGATTTTCAGATTTAATAAATAGAGGAGATTAAAAAATGGAATATACAGAGTTTATTACCCATGTACAAAGTCTAGCTCAATCAAATTCCCGTGAAGAAGCAGAAGTTGCTACTCGTGCGACATTAGAAACAGTGAGAGAACTGATTCCTAAAGATGAAGCACAAGAATTAGCTGCACAAATACCACCAGAATTAGGTAAATATTTACGTGGCAGAGAAACAGAAGCTAGTCAATCTTTTCATCTGCAAGAGTTTATTGAGCGTGCTAGTCAGAAAGAAAATATAGAACCAACTACAGCAGCAATGCACGTGCGGGCAGTTTTTGCGGTTTTACAAAATGCGGTAACTCCAGAGAAATTCAAGAAATTTCATGCTTATTTTACCCATGATTATGAGGAATTATTTGCCACTTCATCAACAAGTGAAATGCCAGCATAACGAAGGCAGGAGGTCTATTTTACAGGGATTTAGACACTGCTCCAAAAACTTTGAACGAAGCCCGGTTTTAGACCAGATTGTTGCTATAACAATCAATTACAGTTCGAGATGGCTGGCTCAAATCACTGAAACTGAATAAGTGTAAAAAATCAATTTATTTGATAATTAGCCAGGGGAAGAAAACCAATGATCAACAATAATCATCATTCTAGTCAGAAAAAAGTTGCTATTCTCGTTGAACAAGAAGTAGAAGATTTAGAATTTATAATTCCTTGTCACGCACTCAAACAAGCGGGAATGGATGTAGTAGTTTTGGGTTCAAGGATGAATGAAAAATATAAGGGTAAAAGGGGAAAACTGAGCGTACAAGCTGATGGAACAACAACAGAAGCTATAGTTGATGAATTTGCAGCAGTGGTTATTCCTGGGGGTATGGCTCCTGATAAAATGCGGCGTAATTGTCACACAGTTTGCTTTGTGCGGGAAGCCATGAAGCAAGGTAAATTAATAGCCGCAATATGTCATGGACCACAGGTTTTAATTGAAGGTGATTTACTCAAAGGTAAACAAGTAACTGGGTTTACTGCTATTCGTAAAGATATCAGTAATGCAGGAGCAAATTATATAGATGAGCCTGTAGTTGTGGATGGTAATTTGATTACATCTCGTGAACCTGGAGACTTGGCAATTTTTACAACGGCACTTTTAAAACGTTTAGGTTATGGTGGTAAAGATGCTAATTTGCCTGATGAAAAAGACACAAGTGCAGAATGGTGGAAGTTAGCTGATGCTTGGGGTGGTTCAACCAAGAATGAAATTGTTAAAGGTTTAAATATTGCTTTAGGTGGAGAACGTTATTCTTTAGAAGCTCTAGAAAAGTATCTAGAAAAAGAATCTGAACAGGAGGTAAAAAACCTGTTTCAAGAAATGATAATTAATAAGCAACGTCACATTCAAAAACTGGAAACTTATCTGCATAGATTACATGAAAAACCATCTTTTGGCGCTAATGTTGCTAATCAATATGCTAAGGTAAAATCTGCATTGACTGGTAGTGATGATATCTATCAAATTCGTTGTGCATTGGGTGATGTACAAACAGGTATTGGTGATGTTAGCCATTTGTCGGCAATGTATACTGACCCAGTAGCAACGGCAATTTTTAAAGAAATTCACAATGATTTAGGTAAATATGAACAGCGATTAGTTGAACTATATCGTTCACGAATTGCTGCTGGTATTAAGCCTCCTAAACCTACTTCTAGTGCTGCTGTGGTGTAAGCATTTATTATTCAGGAAAACCCTATGAGCAAGGATAATTATGAATCGTCTTTTTAAGAGTTTTCAACGTCTAATTTTACGTCTGCTAGTAATTTCTTTTGTAGTATTTGCCTTTTTTGGCTTCCAAGCTTTTAGCTCTAGTAATGCTATGCTATTAGCACAAGCTGATACCGTGACAACTCCAGAAGGTACTTATTATAAAGGTACTCCTGATCAAGAAGCAATCAGAAATGAGCAGCCGCTAGAAAATACTCAAAGACAACTTCAAGAAACTGCTGATAATATTAGAGAAAAACTCAATCTTGATGAACCTATTCCTGAATCTACCAGACAGTTTTTAGAAGATGTACGCACAAATATTGACAAAAGTTTAGAGCCAATTACTGGTGATAAACCAGGTTATTATCAAGAGAATATACCACCAGAAAGAATGTTGAGAGACAAGAGATAAAGCAAGATGTGATGAGTTAGGAGTCCTCACTCCTGTCTTCATTAAAGTTCAAAATACTTCAAATTTCATGCTGTTTGCGGTCTAAAATATTATGAGTGACACAAGTGTTAAAAAAGTAGATTCTGCCTATTCTCCCACAGGTAAACTTGGTCAAAAGTATCTGGTATCGGGAAAAACTGTTTCGATGCGACTATGGGAAAATGAAGAACCAGGTGAGGAAAAAGTACCAACTCAACGGGAATATGAAACTGTTGGTTATGTAATTGATGGACAAGCAGAATTAGATATTTTTGGTCAGACAATTTTACTAGAAAAAGGTAGTTCTTGGGTTGTACCAAAAGGTGCAATTCATTCTTATAGAATTCTGCAACCATTTACAGCAGTTGAAGCGACGAGTCCCCCGGCTCAAATTCATGCTAGGGATGAAAATTAAATATAAAAGATAAAAATATCAAAGGTGTAGGATGTAGATCCCCGACTTCTGTAAAAGGTTGGGGATTTATTTTTGCAGATTATTGATATTTTTGTTGTTTTGTTGTAATATCATTTCTGAAAATTTACCAAGATATCTATAATTTATTGTTTTCATCATGTTGAATTTAACTAAAGTTAAACCTCCTGATATTAATGCTATCGTTAATTTTACTCTTCCACTTACCGCTGAAGAACGCACCCGTAGCCGTCACAAATTTACATTAACAGATGGAAAGGAGGTTTTTCTGCGTTTACCGAGAGGTACAGTTTTACATAATGATGATCTTCTCACTGATGAAAATCAAAACAATTTCATCAGAATTATTGCTAAACCTGAACCTGTTTTGACTGTGGTTGCACACACACCTTTACTCTTATTAAGAGCAGCTTATCATTTGGGTAATCGTCATGTACCTGTGGAAATTACTCCTAATTATTTACGCTTATCTCCCGATTCAGTTTTACGCACGATGTTAGAAAAGTTAGGGTTAGAAATTAAGGAAGAAGTTGTACCTTTTCAACCAGAATTAGGCGCTTATGGAGGAGCTTATGGACACCATCACTCTAACTCATAGTCATTTTTTATCTATTTTACAGTTAGCTAGTCCGGCTTTACCTGTGGGAGCTTATAGCTATTCTGAAGGTTTGGAAATGTTGGTAGAAAATGGTACTATTAATAGCAGTAATAGCTTAAAAAATTGGTTAGAAGCTGAGTTGAATTATGGGTCAATTCGCATAGATGGCGCTGTGATGATTAGAGGTTTAGAAGCTGCAAAAATGGGAAATTTAGCAGATTTAAAACGATGGAATTTGTGGTTATCTGCGGTGAGAGATACAGAAGAATTACGCGCTAGTAGTTGGCAAATGGGGCGATCGCTCATCCAATTATTAAGTAAACTTGCACCAGAAACTTTACCATTAGCTACCGCAGTGGGTTATCCTTGCAATTATGCGATCGCCTTTGGTATTGCTTGCGCTCATTGGCAAATTAACACTGATGCGGCATTATTAGCATATCTGCATAGTTGGGCAAATAATTTAATTACTGCTGGAGTCAAACTCATTCCCCTTGGTCAAACTGCTGGACAAGAATTATTATTAGAGTTGCAAACATTATTAAATATTACAATGTCAGAAATTCTCACCTTAGAAGATGATAATCTAGTTTGTTGTAGTTGGGGTTTATCCCTAGCTAGTATGCAGCATGAAACCCAATATACTAGATTATTTAGAAGCTAGGGAACAGGGAACAGGGAACAGGGAACAGGGAACAGTAAGAGAAGATAGGTAATAATTTTACTAATTACCAATTACCAATTACCAATCACCAATCACCAATTACTTATGAATGCTTTTCGAGTAGGAGTAGCAGGACCCGTAGGTTCTGGAAAAACAGCTTTAGTAGATGCTTTGTGTAAAGCACTGCGAGAAAAATATAAATTAGCGGTTGTTACCAATGATATTTATACTCAAGAAGATGCACAATTTTTAGTACGTTCTCAAGCATTGGAGAGCGATCGCATTTTAGGAGTAGAAACAGGAGGTTGTCCCCATACTGCTATCCGTGAAGATGCTTCCATGAATTTAGCTGCAATTGAACAACTAGAAGAAAAATTTATAGATTTAGATTTAGTTTTTTTAGAAAGTGGTGGTGATAATTTAGCCGCTACCTTTAGTCCCGAATTAGTTGATTTAACAATATATGTCATAGACGTTGCTGCTGGGGATAAAATTCCCCGCAAAGGTGGTCCAGGTATCACTAAATCAGATTTATTAGTCATTAATAAAATTGATCTTGCACCATTCGTTGGAGCAGATTTAAACGTCATGGAAAGAGATGCAAAAAAAATGCGTGGAGATAAACCCTTTATTTTCACTAACTTAAAAACCAAAATCGGTTTAGCGGATGTGATTCAATTCATTACCACACAAATCTGCTAAATTTGGAAATTTTATATTTTTTTTACTTTTAGATCCCCAACTTCTTAAAAAAGTCGGGGATCTGAGTATGATAGGTATTTTTGTAATATAAATTTATATTTTTTTATATTTTGCTGCACTCTAGTCGTTTGTAAATAAACAATGCTATGATATCCGTCAAATCACCAATAATACATAGATGTTTCCTAGAACGTCGATTCAGTAATGCTAGGTAATCTGTTTTTACCTTGTAGGGGCGAAGCATTCGGGTGATAACCTATCGCTGAAACCAGTTCATATTCTGTCCGAATGCTATGCCTCCGGCACGCTACGCGAACGCCCTTACGATTAATGAATTGGTGTTCTAGAACATCTGAATATTGGTCAACATATTGCTCAAAATTGTGGATGAGGACTTAGTGATGACAGTGAATTATTCCAAAGCAGTGAAAATGGCAGTGTGCTGTCAAGAAATTTATCAAGACTTCTCTAAAATAGCCTTTAGCGGCTGGACTGAAAAACCAATTCTGATTAGCGACAAAACCACTGATACTCAATTGGCAATTTTAGCAGATTCCTCAGCAGTAACTATAGTTTTTCGTGGTACTGAATCAAGAATGGACTGGCGATATAACTTCGATACTGGCAAGATAGGTATTGATGAAGAAAAGGAAAATAGAGAATTTGATGAGAAAATAATTCAACAACAAATTGTTGCTAAAACCGAGCAAACTTACCCATATAAAAAAGGTAAGAACTCTGGATCACTCATGCATTCTGGTTTTAGCAATGCTTACCTTTCCGTTAGAGATCACATTCATCAATATATCAAAGATAATCAGACTGCTAATATCATTGTCACAGGCCATAGTTTAGGAGGAGCATTAGCAACCTTATGTGGTGTAGATATTGAATATAATTTTCACCCTCAATTATCTTCCTTAGAAGTCTATACATTTGGCTCGCCCAAAGTAGGCAATAAGGAATTTTCTCAATCTTATAATCAGAGAGTTCCTAACACTTATCGCTTTATTTATGGCATGGATATAGTACCAGCATTACCCAGGTGGTGGCAAGGAAGATATAGTCATGTAGGTCAACAATTACGACTAGGACCTTGGTTTAGTTTCAACTTCATTTCTGCACGAGTGAAAGATCATGATATCCGCAATTATATTAGGTTGCTGGAAAAAACACTCTGAAAACTCAAAATAACCTGTTATCAATTGACAATTGACAATTGACAATTGACAATTGATAATTGTTTATTCAGCCATCAGCATCTGCAAAAATGACTCACCACATTTTAAAAGCTACGAAAGAAACTGTACATTTAGGTGGCTTTTCTCACCTCTTAAAACCAGCATTATTTGTTGATTCCCATGACACAATAGACATAGAAACATATACAGGTTATTACGTTTACGACAAAGCTCCTTCAGAATTTCTTACACCAGAATTTATTGATATCTGTGAAAATTTACCACCAGAACAAAAAATAGCACTAGGACCCCATTTACTCACCGGACCAATTTACATCAATAATGCACAACCAGGGGATATTTTAGAAGTACAATTAAAGTCAATTTCACCGCGTTTACCTGTTGGTTTTAACGCTATTCGTGCAGGTTGGGGAGCATTACCACAGCAGTTTACAGAAGCTGCATTAAGATTTATTCCCCTCGATTTAAAAAATAATTTTGCCGAATTTCCACCCGGTTCAAATATTAAAATTCCTCTCACACCTTTTTTTGGCATTTTAGGAGTTGCTACCCCAGAAAATAACCGTAATTCTATACCTCCAGGTGCTTATGGAGGAAATATTGATAACCGTCAATTACAAGCAGGTGCAAAATTATTTTTACCTATATATGTTCCTGGTGCATTATTTTCCATTGGTGATGGACATTCTGCACAAGGAGATGGTGAGGTAAATGTAACTGCTATTGAAACATCTATGAATGGCAGAATTAAACTCATATTACGTAAAGATTTACAACTGACAACACCCATAGCAGAAACTCCTACAGATTTCATCACAATGGGTTTTGCAGAAACATTAGATGATGCTTTGGAATTGGCGTTAAAAAATATGATTGATTTTCTAGAACGTTTTGCCAATTTATCACCAGAAGATGCTTATGTTTTATGCAGTTTAGCAGTAAATTTTCATATTACTCAAGTGGTGAATAGTCCACAAAAAGGGGTTCATGGAATGTTATCTAAATCTATTTTACCCAAGCTCAGGTTATAGGTGAATATTCAATAATTGATAATTGACAATGAACAATTGACAATTACCCCTCCATTGAAGGGAGAGGATTGAAAAAGCTTATTTTTTATTTTTCCCGTTGAAAGGAGAGGTTTTAAACCGTATGGCTAACGCCACGCTACGCTATCGGCTGACGCTCACGGCGGAAGCCTTTAATGAAACAATTGTCAATTTTCAATTGATAATTTTACTCTATTTGTTCCAAAAAGTTAATTTTTTTATACAGTTGTTTTAAAGATAATTTAAGGTTAATTGATGCAAGTTTTAAAATAGCATCTTCTGTTTCATACTCTGTCAAAATCCATTGATTTTCATTATTTTTGACATATTGCATTACATAATGTTTATGTTGATCAATCAAAATATATTCTTTAAATTCGGGAATTGAACGATAATAAAGAAATTTATCACCCCGATCATAGTCTTTTGTAGATTGAGATAGGACTTCGGCAATTAATAAAGGATTGGTGACAATTGTGGTGTTTGTACTATAATAAATAGGTTCACCTTCTATGACCATGACATCAGGATAAGTAAATTCTCGATAACGTTGTATCCACAGTTTTACATCTCCAATATAAATTTCATAGTCTAAATCATTTAATGCTAAATTCAGGCTAGTAGCTAAATTTAATGCTAGTTTATTATGATTTGTTGTTCTGCCTGTCATGGGTATAATTTCTCCATCTCTATATTCATTTTTGTACTCTGATTTTTCTTCCAGTTCTAAATATTCTTCTGGGGTATAGTAGGCTTTAACTGTTTTGATTTCTTGGATAGTTGTTTGTAGTTTCATAGAATTAGTATACTCCCTATTCTTTGATTAAAATAATTCGGCTATGGAAAATTGTCTTTGTTTATCTAATTCTTGTATTCGTCTTTTTTCAGCAATAGCATTATCATAATATGATTTATTTTTTTCTGGTTCTATTTGTGGATCAACTTTTTCCCACAGTTCCATAAAATGACGATAGCGTTTTTCCCTCAAAACTATTTCCATACAAGCTAAGGTTGCTTGTACAACTTGGGGAGTACGCAGTATTTCTTGCTTGTTTTTTTCATTCAAATGAAATACATGAGATACTATTTTTAAATCTTCTTCTAATTCTAAATACCGATTTTGTAAGTTAGAAATTAAGTCTACTTCTTCTAATGGAAATTCTAAACTTTTTTGCCACAAAAACCGATGATGAGAAAGGCTAAATTCTAAATTTCTTTCTTCTAATTCCTCAAATATAATTTGACGTTGTTCAGGACAATGGAGAAAAATTCGTAATAATAACGCCTCTGCTTGTTCTAATAAACTGCGTTCAGTGGTTACTAGAGATAGCTTTGGCGTTTTTGACTCTGGTTTGCGTAAACGCAAAGGTGGAGTTTGTACACTAGCAGGTGCAATTTGAGTTAGTAGGTTCTCAACTCGTAGGGGTATAAGTCTAGCGTCCCCTAAGCTGAGTATTTCTGCACAGTAGGAAATATAGTAATTAAGTGTATCACTATTAACGATTTTCTGCAAGATTTTAACCATTTCTTTTGTAACGATTTGAAAATTGGTAGCTTGTTTTAAATCTCTATCTTTAATAATTTCCTCAATTTGCCAATTTAACCACAGTGGTGCATTTGTTAATAGTTGCTGATATTCTGCTGCTGTATGAGTTTGCAAATATTCATCCGCATCTTTACCGTCGGGAATGTTGAGAATTTTTAACTGTACTTCCCCTTTATATGCTAAGGTGGCAATTTCACCAATTGCTCTTTCTGCGGCATTAATTCCAGCGTTATCTGCATCAAAATTAAGTATTAATTGTTTGGAATCTGAGTAACGCAATAATAGCCGCACTTGTTCTATACTTAATGCTGTACCCAGGGATGCAACGACGTTATTAATTCCTGCTGCATGAAGGGCGATCGCATCAAAATATCCCTCTACTACTACCCCTTGATCTGATTTAGAAATACCATCTTTAGCTTGATCTAAAGCAAATAAAGTTTTACCTTTACTAAATAATTCTGTTTCTGGGGAATTTAAATATTTTGGTTGTTCATCTGTTAAAGTTCTGCCACCAAAAGCAATTACTCTTCCTTGAACATCGTGGATAGGAATCATTAATCTATCCCGAAATACATCATAATAACCTCCCCCTTCTTTTCTAGGTTTAATTAAACCAGCTTTTTCTACCAACTGCACAGGATAATTTTTATTTTCCACCAAATAACGATGTAAAGTTTCCCAACCAGGGGGAGCATAACCTAAACCAAATTGTTGAATTGTTTCTATTTTTAATTGCCGATTTTCCTGTAAATATTGCATCGCTTTTTGACCCAAATTTTGTCTTAAAGCGTGTTGATAAAATTGGGCTGTAGATGCTAAAATCTCATATAATTGCTCACGTAAAGATATTTGACGTTGTAATTCTTGTCTTTGTTCAGGTGCTAAGGTTTTGACAGGAACTTGATAACGTTTTGCTAAATCTAGAACTACTTCTGCAAAATGTCGTTTATTCAAATCCATGACAAACTTAATGGCATTACCCGCAGCTTGACAACCAAAACAATAATACATTTGCTTGCTTGGACTCACTGTAAAACTAGGGGTTTTCTCGTCATGGAAAGGACATAACCCGACAAAATCTTTGCCTCGTCTACGTAAAACTACATAATCTGAGACAACATCAACAATATCAGCCCGGTGTTTAACTTCTTCTATTGTATCTGGATGTAAACGGGGGATTTGCATTTTTGGGTGATTGGTGATTGATGATTAGGGAAAAATCAAAACTCCTGACTCCTGCCTTATTATAATTCTTGATCCCAAACCCAAAATAATCGTTAAAATTGCTTCATGCTGGAGCTTAACAATGGGAATCATTAAAGATGGGACGTATTTTTATTTCGGCCGCGCATGGAGGTAGGGAAGCTGGCGGTATTGATCCTGGTGCGATCGCAGGTGGTACAACTGAAGCTAAGGAAATGATTCTGTTACGGGATCTAATTGTAACAGAACTGCGGGCGCGTACTGTGGAAGTTTTAGCTGTGCCTGATGATTTAAGTGCTGCCCAAACTATCACCTGGATTAACTCTCGCGCTCGTTCCACTGATGTGGCTGTAGAAATTCAAGCTGATGCTGCTAGTAGTCCTACTGTTAGGGGTGCTAGTGTTTACCACATTGCCAGCAACAATCAACGCAAGCAAAATGCAGAAACGTTACTCATGGGATTGTTGCGCCGTGTACCTCAATTACCTAATCGCGGAGTCAGACCAGATACAGACAGTGGCTTAGGTAGTTTGCAGTTTTGTCGCCGCACTACTTTACCGGCTTTAGTCATGCAAGTAGGGTTTCTCAGCAGTCCAGACGATCGCAATTTATTACAAACTCGTCGTCGTGATTTTGCATTAGGAATTGTAGATGGATTAACAGCTTGGAGTCGAGGAGTTGATTCAAATCCGGGAACTCCTGTAGAACCAAATTATCCACCAATCAATATTAACATCAATGGGCAAAATTATCCAGAACAAGGAGTATTAATTAATGGTAATTCCTATATTCCCATTGACTTAGTAGATCGGTTGCGAATTGATTTATCAAAATCACCTAATATTAACCGTGTAACCTATCGCCGTGTAGTTTATATCAAAGCTATCGAACTGCGAGATTTTAATATTTCTATTAGTTGGGATAGTGCAACTAAAACTCTTAAACTCCGTTCCATTTTAACAATTTGTCCGGCACACATTGAGCAAATTATTTCTAATGGAAATACCACAGAAGTACAGCTACAAATATTTTTGCGGAATAACAATGAAAACGCTCTAGTGCAGTTTCCTGACATTCCTAAACTTTATCGGGAAGAAGCGATCATTGAAGGCGTAAATCATGATCTTGCCTTTTGTCAAATGTGTTTAGAAACTGGCTTTTTACGTTTTGGAGGAGACATTAAACCTCAACAAAATAACTTTGCTGGTTTAGGAGCAATAGGTGGTGGTTCAGAAGCAGCATCTTTTCCTAGTGCCAGAATAGGAGTAAGAGCGCATATTCAACATTTAAAAGCCTATGCTAGTTTAGAACCTTTGGTACAACAAGAAGTAGATCCTCGCTTTAGATTTGTGACTAGGGGTGTCGCTTCTTCTGTAGATCAACTATCAGGAAGATGGTCCGCAGATTTAGATTATGGAACTAAAATTAAAGCTTTGTTTAAAAGACTTTATGAATCAGCAGGATTGATTTAATTAGCAGGAGGCAGGAGGTTTTTCGGTTTCTTTCTACTAATACCCAGATCCCTAGCTTCTTGAAGAAGTTGGGGATCTATCGAAAAAAAGATTTTTATCAATAAAGGGGGGTATATTATCAACATTATTGAGAATGAAGTCAATAATTTAAGGATTTTTGGGGATTTTTGGGGATTTCAGGGATGGGGGTTGACGACGAATTACCACATCTAAATTAACCCTAATTTTATTCAGGGATAAAAGTAAGTCGGCACGAAAAAACCAAGCAAGTACAAAAATGTAAAATTGCTAAAAACCTCTTCCCTCCTGCCTCCTGCCTTGCCATAACGACAATTTTTAACGCATACC
This sequence comes from Sphaerospermopsis kisseleviana CS-549, assembly GCF_028329225.1. NCBI lineage: Bacteria > Bacillati > Cyanobacteriota > Cyanophyceae > Nostocales > Aphanizomenonaceae > Sphaerospermopsis > Sphaerospermopsis kisseleviana. Next base: position 25,449 of record NZ_JAQMTI010000146.1, read on the forward strand.
TACTAAGTAGCAATATTTACTATTGTGATGCTATGGAAATTAAACCAAAGGTAGCCACCAAATGCAAGTATAGCAAGTATAATTTATGTCGCAAATATCTAGTTATTATTTAAGTGATTTTGTCACTGATATACAATTTAAAATACAATGAGTGAAAAATTAGCTAAAGTTACTAAAATTTTAGCTAAAGTTACTAAAATTAACGATATTCAATATTGACATTGCGTCAAATGTGCTTATTATTATATTCATGACCTATGCAACTGGCACATTCGTAGGGTGCATCAGATATCAAAAATCTGTTTATTTACATGATTTATGCCGTCTAGCACATCTTGCAAAAGTTTCTATGGTGTAATACTTGCATAAGTCATAATAGATAAAAATAGCGTGCTTGTTACATCGAGCTAAGGTTCTAATAGTACGGGATAACACGGGCTATTTTTAGCTAATTCTTGCGTATTAATGAATGCACGAACTTGTCTTAATATTCACCAATCATTGAATAAGAACAATGATTTTATCGCGTCTGAACTAAGGCGCGAAATTCTACTGAGGGATAGCCGCTCCCATACTCTCATTTCTCATTGAAGTAGAAACTCAAGTCTAGTTTTGTCTAGGTTTTACACAACGGTTCACTATCCAACAAACACCAAAAGGAATTTTATGGCTTTCACTCGCAGAAATGTATGGGCAAAGAATGGAGATTTCGATGATCCCGTGTTGTACTGGTACGCTAGGGGTGTTAGAGTCCTCAGAGCCAAGCCAATTTCAGATCCCACAAGCTGGGATTTTCTAGCTGCTATTCATGGTTTTGATCCCGTATTATGGCACCTTGAAGGCTTCCTGACCTTGGGTGAAAAGTTACCACCTTATTGGGTACAAAGCCTTTACTGGAAACAATGCCAGCACGGAAGCTGGTACTTCTTACCTTGGCATCGTGGCTATTTGCTGTCATTTGAAGCAATAGTGCGTGAAGCTATTAAACAGGAAATGATAGAAGACGAAAAGAAAGGTATCAAAGTTAATTATCATTGGACAGATTGGGCTTTACCTTACTGGAACCCCGCAGATCCAAAAGATGATTATCGTGCAACACAAATACCACCAGCATTTACCAATGAGTATATGCCGGATGAGTCTGAAAATCCTCTATATATCAAACAACGGTACGGACCTCTGGCAACACTGCCACAAAAAATTGCTCAAGGATCACAAGACGCAAAGAACCAGTATGCGTCGACCAAACTATCGCTAAGTCTAAAACAGACATTGACTCAACCCAGTTTTATGGGAACATCTGCATCTTCAACTGGTTTTGGGGGAGTAAAAACCACTTTTAGCCACGAGGCTACAACCTTTGGTCAAGCAGAAAGCAGTCCACATAACAACGTTCATGGTCTTGTTGGTGGGCGGGAAAAAGTTAAAATGGGCAAAGATAACAAACCGCTGAAAGATGAAAATGGGGAAGATATAGTTGAACGACGTGGTGGACTGATGGGTAACCCAGTCACTGCCGGTCTTGACCCTCTATTTTGGTTGCACCATGCCAATATTGACCGCCTGTGGGAAGTTTGGACCAACCGTAATCCGAAGCATAAGAACCCATATTTGCAGGAGCCACTACCAAATACACCAGAAAACGAAGCGGACAACCAAATAATAGAACTTTTCAACAGAACACAAAAAGAGTGGCTCGACGGTCCGAATGAACGTGGCTTTATGGTACCTTTGACATCTGGACAGGTCTGGGAGTTCAGACCAAAGGATGTTGTCAATACCTTGGCACTGAAAATAGATTACCAGTATGATCTCAGTTATCAATATGATGACATTTCAGATCCCCTAAAAGGTATGGCTACTAACCCTGTCGGAAAGCTTCCAGAAAACCTTGGTAGTACTAAGACCGCCACAAGCTTACAAGGAGCAAATAGAACTTCGATAGAGATTCAAATGGATAAACCAGTAAAATACTCCCCAGAGTATAGGTTTTTCCTGTCTCTAAATAATATCACCAGCAACAAGGATGGTAGGATCATTAACGTGTTTGTTAGTCTTCCTAAAGGTGCTCCAGGTTATGATTATCCTGATCTGTATGCGGGTAGTATCGCCTTTTTTGGTGTGAGCCAAGCATCCGCAGGTGGGGGACTAGGAGTTACCGAAGTTTTTGAAATTACCGATATCTTTGCTAAAACTGGATTTGGCGGACGGGATGGAACTAAGAACCTTAAAGTTACTTTCATCCCACTAACTGAGGACTATCCAGCCGATGATATAAGAGTGGAGCAAGTATGTCTGTCTCGTGAGTCGTTTAAACTCGAGCAATGAGAATCACATTAAGTAGATACATATCATTTATTAGTGAGCCTCCTCTACCGACGCTGGTGAAAGTTTCCCTGATTGCTTGGGGGGTGATGTTGCTACCAGGAGAACTTCATCAGGTAATGTCAGGACGGATGATTGCTGTCTCAGTTCATGGGCATGGACAGATGATTCACTCACTAGATGATATGCTCTCTTTCCACTCCCTGGCAGTGATCGTATTGTATTGGTTGGTGATGTTGGTTGCTATGATGTCTCCTGCGTTAGCCCAACCAATCCGTCACCTTTGGTTACGTAGCTTAACCCGACGGCGTTGGATTGCCATTGTTTTGTTTCTTTTTGGCTATATCAGTATCTGGACTCTGGCAGGTCTGATATTAATGCCTGTTGCAGCTTTGCTGAGGTTTTTTGTGGGCGAGGGATGGTTTGGCGCTTCTGGTGTTGCCTTGCTATTAGCCATTTTTTGGCAGTCTAGCCCGTGGAAGCAGTCCTGCTTGAACCACTGCCACTGGACTCCTGGCCTTTCACCTTTTGGACTGGCTGCTAATTTAGATTGTTGGCGCTATGGGATGGTTAACGGCCTTTGGTGTGTAGGAAATTGTTGGGCTTTAATGCTCTTACCTCTAACTGTCCTACAAACACACCTGATTATTATGGCTGTGGTAACTTTAATACTAATGTTTGACCGATACCGTCCCGTTCGTCCTATAAAATGGCGGATTCCCTTTGAGGAAGAAATCCTGTACAAGCTGTCACAACTTATTTGTGACTATCAACTATGGCGTAGAAAGAAATTGACGATTGATTAACTCATTGTGTAGTTAATGCAAAAATGTAGAGATGTTATATAGAACGTCTCTAGAATAGACCACTGGTAACATAAGATGTAGGGACAATTCATGAATTGTCCCTACATCTTTTTCGGAGATGTCTTATAGACATCTCCAGAAATTACATAAGTGGTTTCCAGAATTTATCAAGGTTTTATCTTTATTCAGCAAGCCCTAATTACGAATTATATACTTCTTCCATTTTCTTAGCTGTTCTGTAGTCTGGTATCGGGTGTCCAAGCTTGCATATTGTCAGAATCAGGATATCCAGGATTTAAGGATTTTCAGGATGTGATTGATAAATTGGTAGTGGGGATTTTTTGAATGTGAGTGGAAATAACGATGTTGAATATTTAAAAGTTTACTATATCTGGCTCCACAGATTTCTACTCATAACATAACTGTACAACAATTTTTGCGACTTGTCAAGTCTTGAAACTAAAAAAAACGAAAAATCCTGATTCTGGCAAGAGCTTACAGTGCAAATTTAATACACTCCTAACCCACCCTCCTCTAAGATACAAGGTTGGGTTGAGGAACAAAACCCAACATTTACAGGGGTTTGTTGGGTTTCACTTCGTTCAACCCAACCTACGTTATTTCGTTGTTTTGGGCTTAACCGAAAAGTATTGAGATCAAACCTCAATAGATGTCTCTGTTTCCTCTGGTTCAAGAGTGTTTTCCTTTACCCTACGGATGGGTAAATTAGCAATCAAAGCAGTTGTGCGTTGGTTGCTTTCTAAAGAAAACTCCAAACCATCTGTTTCAATTTCTACATAGCGACAGACAATTGCTAGGATTTCCTGACGCATTTTTTCCAAGGTTTGGGCATCTAAGTCTGCTCGGTCGTGGGCTATAACTACTTGCAGACGACGTTTAACTTCGGTGCGACTGGTGTTTGGTGTGCGAACAAAAAGTTTTTCTAAAAGTTCAAGAATCATTGCTGGCTAGGTTATAAGGCGGTAACTGAAAAAAATTAAACAATCTTTGTCCGTAACAACTTGCGTAACCGGGAAAATAAGTTGTCGTTCGGGGAGTCAAGATCAAGAAATTCGACAGTTTCCCCTTCTAATCTACGAGCAATGTTTTCAAAGGCTGAGGCTGCCAAAGAAGGAGCTTCTGATAATACTAAAGGTTCGCCTCGGTTAGTAGAGACGATCACACGCTCGTCATCAGGGACAACCCCGATTAAGGGGATGGCGAGAAGTTCCTGAACATCCTGTACAGACATCATATCATTTGCCCGTACCATTGCAGGTCTAATCCGGTTGATGATTAAATGAATCTTTTTGACACCTTGTGCTTCTAATAATCCTACTACCCGGTCAGCATCGCGGACTGCGGAGATTTCCGGGGTGGTGACAATGAGGGCTTCTTTAGCTGGGGCGATCGCATTTTTAAACCCCATTTCAATCCCTGCGGGACTATCTATGACTACATATTGGTATTTTTGCGCTAGTGCATTTACTAGCAGTTTCATTTGGTCTGGTGTTACCGCGTCTTTGGTGCGATTTTGGGCTGCTGGTAGTAGTACCAGATTCGGTTGTCGTTTATCTTTGACTAAAGCTTGATCTAAACGACACTCTCTAGCTAACACTTCTACCGCTGTGTAGACAATGCGGTTTTCTAGTCCTAGCAACAAATCTAAATTTCTCAGACCAAAATCCGCATCAACTAAGGCCACTTGTCGCCCGATTTTGGCTAAAGCCATACCCAGATTTGCGGAAACCGTGGTTTTACCCACTCCTCCTTTACCGGAGGTAATTACAATAATACGACTCATAACAGCAATGCGCTCGATTAGGGTTGGTGGAAATAATACTAAATATTGAGAGAATATTTAGAACTAGTTATAGCAGTAGACGGGGCGCTGATAACATCAATATATGATGAAACTTCCAGCATTATCAGGTTTTACTCCTGACTCCTGTACGGGCGTTCGCGAAGCGTGCTGGAAGCATCAGCATTCGGGCGATAAATTATCAATTTTTGTCCAAGGTTGTTTTCCGAATGCTTCGCCCCTACGACTACTGACTCCTGCCATAGAGACTCTGATTAATTTTGCTTAACTGACTGCGAGAAAAATCAGTAGCTTTGGCAATACGGATGCCTTCGGGTGTGATATGTGCCACTTCTGGGAAAAAATGTGTTAGTGATTTTTCAGGCGCTCTAGCTACTGCATCGGCGATTCGCAGTTGGGTTGGTTCCATTTGCAAAGCCATAATTAGACAATCACGATTTCCCCCAGCGCCGGCATGAGCTACCCCCCGCAAACGCCCCCAAATGAGAATATCACCATCTGCAACCACAATACCACCAGGGTTGATATCTCCCAAAATAATCACAGTGCCAGGATGGCGAATTTCTCCACCTGATCTTACTGTCATTTCTAGATAGAGCGCATCTGCTAGAGGTTTAGGAGCTAGTTGAGCGTCAGCGGTGAAGGATGGTTGTAGTTGGATTTGTTCGACAGAATAACCTAATGTACAAGCGGCGATCGCTGTTTGTCTGCGACTTGTGGCAACTGATTTTAACTCTAGTTGCAGTTCATTTAAAGTTTGTGCCAGTTCTTGCAGTTGTCTTGAGTCCAATAAGCGGTCTTTCGCTACCAAATGTACTATAGTGTTAGGTATACGTAGGCGATCGCTACCATTTAGTCTCTGTCTCATTTGTTGCCAAATCTCGGAGCAACTGAACTCAGAAGCAGGTACTTGAGATTCTGTTGGCAAAATTAATAATAGTCTTCCCTCCTCGGTTTTTAACTGAACTTGAATATTATTGTTGTTATTTTTTCCTGTTGACACTAACTCATCGCTGTTCAGATCAATCAATTCAAAATTGCTTGTTTCTGTTTTCTTATCTTCAGATTTCTCTTCAGATTTCTCTTCAGAATTAGAATCTATCTTCCTATCTGCATGAGCTTGTAAATAGACAAGAACAGAATTTAGCTCTCCATTGGGAATGATAGAATCACTATCTTTAACATCTACATTAGTATCTCCCTCTTTATCAACAGGGTTGACACTTTTTTCCTCTCTATCATCATTAATAGAGATTGATTCTGCATCGTTAAGTGCAGAATTTGACTCCATTTTCAAATCTTTTGGTGATTTCTTAGAATCAGAATTCATTCTTAATGGGTAATGGGTAATTGGTAATTGGTGATTGGTGATTGGTGATTGGTGAGAAATATTTACCTTCTGCCTCCTGCCTCCTGACTCCTGCCTCCTGACTCCTGCCTCCTGACTCCTGATAAATGTTTACTGATTAGTCAATCTTTGATAAATTGTAGCCAAGGCATCAGCATTACCGACATTACCGGGAAATAAAACCACAGGTAAATTAGAAAACTGAGGATGATCAGATGGTGTAATTACCATTGAACAACCGGCTAAAATTTGACCTAATAACCGAGCAGAAGTTAAATTTAAACCTGTACTCAAGACATCATTAGAAGTTATACCCCCCTTGCTGATTAAAAATCCTATATCAGCTGGTAAACCCTTTACAATATCCATTAGTAAAGCCGAAACTCTTGCCCCAAAGTCTAATCTAGTTTTGACATCTTTAAAAGTCAATTCCTGACGGCTAGTATAAACTACTGGTGTTTTTCCAGCGTTATGTACTTCCCGGATGTGTTCTAGAATCTCGGTTAGCAGTTTAGCAGATTCATTGACTCCATCATCAAGTAATCTTCCGACATTAACTTCTATCCCTACCGTTCCCGCAACTGTTAACAGTGATTCTAACTGTTGAGTTGTCTTTTTCACATGAGAACCAACAATAACTGCTCCCGGTTTACCACCACGCACATATTCTGCCATATTTTCCGCAGCTATGGGTTGGGGGGGTAAAGCAGCTAAAGCTGTTAATATACTAGCAGCGGAACGGAATAAAAAGCGTTTACCTTGACTGGCGGCTGTTAATATGTCTACAGCAAAGGTGTTAAGATCGGCTTGGGTTTCCCCATCAACTACCCCACAGTGATTATCATACAGTTGCAATAATCTTTCTAAGCTTCCTTTACGGATATCATCAAGTAAAAATCTGGTGACGGTATCTTCTTTGATGCGTCCTTTGGTTTTTTCTTCTACATACTTGGGTAAGTAGCTGTAATTGTAACTAAATACAGAATCACGAGCAAATTCTGTTTCGTGTACGGGGGTGGGTACACCATCAATAATTAGATAATGGATGCTATCGCGGGTAATGCGTCCACCTTCAAAAAATGCGGGTACGAGAAAATGAGCGTCAAAAGGTCCGAGTTCTTCGGCAATGACATCGGTTTCTATGGGATAATGACCGCGTAAGGTGGAGTCAGAACGACTAACTACGAGAAAATCCTCGATGTTTTCTGCTGCTAGTGCGATTTTGAGGTTATGACAAACTTCTCTGGTGACATTTGCTGCATCTTCTGGGGTGAGCGATCGCGTATTGGTTAAGATAAAGAAAATGGGAGCATCATCTTTTAAACCTAAACGCAAGGTTTCTACATCCCAACGCATCAGGAGTAAACAACTGTGAACAGTTTGAGAACCGGTGGGATCATCATCTAAAACGATTATTTTGGGTTGGTTATTCATGGAGTATGTTAATGGTGGTAAATATTCTACATTTAAAATATGATGACATTTTTTTGAGATTTTTCAATTATTTTTGCATATCTAAATTTAACTGCAATCATTGATTTAGATGTCTCACTTCTCAGGTTTGCAGATTGGCTAAATTATTTACAAGTAACTCTTGGTTGTTGGCAAGTAGTTGTTTATTATCGCGCAAAATTTGCTCACTTTTTCAGGTGTGAACTAAATCTTTGAGAAAAAATTAGGGTATTTGCAGTTAAATAGGATTGCTATATTCGGGAAACCAGTTTTCATCCAAAATTTGTTCTAAAGAACCGATGGGTATAATGGGGAATGTGTCAAGAGGAAGTTGAGAACTATCACTGACTAATTTTCTTGCTTCTTGATAACATTTTTCAAATATCTCCAAAATGTAAGGCTTTAAACTCGGACTATCTGTAAGTTCATCTTTTATTTGTATTCTAAATGTTCTAACTTCTCTTTTGCAATGTCCTTGATTTCGTTCTCTTTCATTATCCCAGCATTTGAGTTTGAGTAGGTGTTCAAGCAACTTAATTAATAAACTTTTAATTGCTCGCTTCTGACTTCTACCCATAGTTTCTAATTCTTCTAATAAATTCTCTAAATCAACAGCAGAAAATTGAGCTGTGCGAAGTTGGTTAATGGTTGTTTTTATCCACAGGTAATAATCTTGATCGTATAGGGTTTGAGTTTCGGGTTTTGTTGGTGTTTGCATAGAATAGGGGTGGGTTAGCTATGTGTTGTTATTTTAGCTTAGGTTAGTTGCAAATCAAACAAACTTGATTTACACTGAAAAAAGAGTATTGAAATCACCTTATATGTCAAGTTTACTAGAAAGAATTACGATTAATCCCAAACAATGTGGTGGTCGTCCTTGTATTCGGGGAATGAGAATTAGGGTATCAGATGTATTAGATTTATTTGCTTCTGGTTTAAGTGCAGAAGAAATTCTAGAAGAAATGCCGGATTTGGAAGCTGATGATCTTAAAGCAGCACTTTTACACGCTTCACGAAAACTCAATCATCCGGTATTAGTTGCATGATAATCTGGGTTGATGCACATTTATGACCAGCTATTGCCACTTGGATTAGTCAGACATTTAGTATAACTGCTTTAGCCTTGCGTGATGTTGGATTAAGAGATGCTGAAGATGAGGAAATTTTTGCAGCAGCAAAGGATAAAGGTGTTATTTTTATGACTAAGGATAGTGACTTTATGTATAGTTTATGAGTCTACTCGCTCACTAAGGCGATCGCACCTCATATATTCCCTTAAACTAACTCAATGTGTAAAGCGATCGCTTATCCTGGAAAATATATGAATTGCCTTCTTTGCCTATCGAGGTCAATAAACATGGACATCAGTGCAACCTTAAATCAGATCAAAGCCCTGAGTATTGCAGATAGAATTAGTATTGTCCAAGAGATTTTAGAAAGTATAGCAGCAGAACAAGCTTATCCCGATTTAACAGAAGCGCAAAAACAAGAACTTGATCGTCGCATTACTGATTATGAAGCAAATCCAGATAATGTCATGACTTGGGAGGAAATTAAAGCTTCAATTAGAGGATAATAATGAATTACGTCCTAGTCTTTCGTCCAGAAGTTCGTGAAGAACTGGATGAGGCGTATATCTGGTATCAAAATCAGCAAGCAGGACTTGGTGATGAGTTTTTAGACTGCGTGGATGAAATGCTAAATCGCATTTGTCAAATGCCAGAATCTTATGCCGTGGTATATTTTGACGTGCGACGGGCGGTAGTGCGGCGTTTTCCATACACCATATATTATCGAATTGTATCTAGTCGTATAATCGTAACAGCAATTTTTCACAGTCGAAGAGATCCAAAATCATGGCAAAAGCGAACCTAAAAAAATAGTCGGTGCGATCGCACCTCATAAATTACCTTAAACTAACTCGATATTACTTGTAGGTGAGTTTGTATTGTTTAATTCCAAAGGAGCAGGTTTAAATGTTGAAAGCACAATTAAACGGGGTTGATAATAGCATTCCCAGTCAGAGACTGGGAACGAGTTATAACCCTGTAACTAAGGATACAAACCCCTATCAGTCAAAGCTTGCGCCACTCTACCCACACCAAGAGTATAAGCGGCTAACCGTAAATTTACTCTGCGAGTCTGTGCTTGTTGAATCACGTGACGGTAAGCATTTACCATTAAATGTTCCATTTCCCGGTTTACTCTTTCCTCATCCCAGAACAGATAAGAAAGACCTTGCACCCATTCCAAATAACTAACTACTACCCCCCCAGCATTAGCTAAAATATCAGGTAAAACCGTAACTCCACTGGCTTCTAAAACTCGGTTAGCTTCCAAAGTCACAGGTCCATTAGCTGCTTCAGCAATCATTTGCGCTTGAATCTGATGCACATTTTCTTCCGTAATTTGATTTTCCAAAGCAGCAGGAATTAATACATCACAAGGTAAAATGAGTAAATCTGCATTACTAATGGGAATAGCTTGGGGAAAACCCAGCACACTGCGACGATTTTGAGCAGCGTAAGCTTTTAAAGCCGGAATATCAAGCCCAGTTTCCGCATATACACCCCCAGCACCACTGGAAACCGCAATAATTTTTGCCCCTGCTTGGTATAACAATTCAGCCGCAGCACCCCCCACATTACCGAAACCTTGAATAGCAATTTTTACATCTGCCAGGGATTTACCTTGATCTGCCAAGGCTTCCCGGACAATAATCATTACACCGCGCCCCGTAGCCATTTCTCGACCCAGAGAACCACCTACAGAAAGGGGTTTACCAGTAACAACACCGGGTACAGCATGACCAACATTCACAGAATAAGTATCCATCATCCAGGCCATTTCCCGCGCAGATGTACCCATGTCTGGGGCTGGTATATCTACTGATGGTCCAATATCTTTAATTAACTCACTGATATAACGGCGACTTATTCTTTCTAATTCTGCTACACTATATTGTTTCGGATCTATGGGAATACCACCTTTAGCACCACCATAGGGAATACCTAACAATGCACATTTCCAAGTCATTAACATAGCTAAAGCGGAAACTTCCCGTAAAGTCACTGCCGGATGGTAACGAATACCACCTTTATATGGTCCTAAAATATCAGAATGTTGTACCCGATGTCCGGCTAAAACTCGCACTTCCCCATTATCCATTTTGACGGGTATGGAAACGGTGACGACTTTCCGGGGATGACTAAGTATTTCTAATAAACCAGGATCTAATTTTAATTCTTTACCTGCCCATTCCAAATAACTACAAGCTTGGTCAAACGGGCAAATATGGGCTGGAGAATGATTTTCCCACAATGGGCGCGATGTTGTCACCATAACATTTACTCCTCATCACGGTACTTTGGTGAACCGGATATGTATGGTTAGCTTACCCTGTTTTTTTGAAAAAATAAGAATTTTGTAGTTTTCGTTACAATTTTATTTTTCTGGATATGTGGCAGAATTGCTACCAAAGTTAATTTTGTGGAGTTAATTTTGTGGGTTGCTTGATTTTTGCTAAAATTATAGTCAAAATGTCTAAATTAGTCATGCTATGCAAACCTACACTCTCACAGATGCGCGTAATAAACACGGTGAGGTTTTTGATAAAGCTGCGGTTGAACCTGTTTTGCTCACTAAACAGTCACGGCCTAGTCATGTGATTATTTCCGCAGATAGTTATCAAAAATTACTTGATAGAATTCAAGAATTGGAAAATCTTTTATTAGAAAAAAATCCGAATATCCAAAAATAAATATCAGTTTAAGCACTAGGTTTAAGTGATATAATTTTAAAATAAACAATCAAAAATTACAAAGGAAAATAAATATGGTCAGTATTAGCAAGGATAATAATCAATTACCTTTACCACCGGGAAACTTTGGTTTACCTATCATTGGTGAAACAATTAGTTTTTTAACGGATAGAAATTTTGCCAATAAACGACAAAAGAAATACGGCAACGTTTTTAAAACTAATATCTTTGGTTCTCCTACAATTATGATGATAGGAGCAGATGCAAACCGCTTTGTATTTAGTGGTGAAAATCAGAATTTTATAATTCAATGGCCTAAGACTGTTTCAGAATTGCTTGGTCCTGCATCTTTAGCAACGCAAACTGGAAGCATTCATCAAACCCGACGTAAATTATTAGCTCAAGCATTTCTACCCAGAGCTTTAGCAAGTTATACACCTACAATGGTGGAAATTACTAATAGCTATTTACAAAAATGGTTAAATTTAGGTCAATTAACCTGGTATCCTGAAATCAGACAATATACTTTTGATGTGGCTTGTAAATTATTAGTAGGAACAGATACTACTAATGCTCCTCATTTTGCTGAATTATTTGAAGAATGGTGTCAAGGTTTATTTACTCTTCCCATTCGTTTACCTTGGACTAAGTTTGGTAAAGCTCTAAAAAGTCGAGAACTGTTATTAGCGAAAATTGAAAATATAATTTTACAACGTCAAAAGCAGCCAATCTCAGAAAATTCAGAAAAAGATGCTTTGGGTTTGTTGTTAAATGCTAAAGATGAAGATGGTAATAGTTTGAGTGTAAATGAACTCAAAGATCAAATTTTAACATTATTATTTGCTGGACATGAAACCTTAACTTCGGCAATGTCTTCTTTTTGTTTGTTGTTAGCACAAAACCCAGACATTCTAGCAGCAGCAAGAACAGAACAACAACAAATAAATTCTACAGGTGAATTAACCTCTGAACATCTGAAACAAATGACTTATTTAGACCAAATACTCAAGGAAGTTTTGCGAGTTATTCCCCCTGTTGGTGGTGGTTTTCGTTCTGTAACTAAAACTTGTGAATTTAATAGATATAGTATTCCTCAAGGTTGGAGTGTACTGTATCAAATAGGGAAAACCCACCAAGATGAAACTATTTATAAAAATTCTCAAACTTTCGACCCAGCAAGGTTTAGTGTAGAGAGAAATGAGGAAAAATCTAAACCTTTTAGTTATGTTACCTTTGGTGGTGGGATGAGAGAATGTTTAGGTAAAGAATTTGCTAAGTTGGAAATGAAAATATTTGCTGCTTTACTGTTGCGTGGTTATGAATGGGAACTTGTACCAGGACAAAATTTAGATTTAAAAATGACACCTACACCTCAACCGAGTGATGGTTTAAAGGTATTTTTACGTTCTCTTTAATATGATTTTGTTGGGTTGCACTTACGCTTAACCCAACCTACATTAATTAAATGAATGTTTCTGGTGTAAAACTCCCATGTAAACCATAAGGAATATGATGTTTAAGGTGTAATTTAGCGATCGCACCTTTTGAAAAATCCTGAGCATCTAAAATCACTACATCTGAGCGATGATTTTCTGAGTCATAAACCAAAGCTATTACCCAACCTTCATCTTCTTGTTGAGAGTTGGGACGAGGAATAAAAATTGGTTCACCCATAAAACCCCGTGGTGCTGCACTCCAAATTTCTTGTTTTTCTGTTGCTAAGTCTACTTTCCAAATAGCTTGTAAGGGTGCATTTCCTATAGGGTTATGTGCGGCAGCAATATATAAATAACGATAGGGTTTTCCTACATTATTTGGATGAATAGTAGGAAATTCACAAGCACGTTTATCTATTAACTGACTTTGTACTTTTTTCTCCGGCAAATTAATATCAAATCGCCAAATTTGTCCTGGTGCATTGGTGTCAAAGTTGGTTTGTAGATAATCAGTATTTGGTTCTACTTCTGGTAATGATTCATAGCAAATTGAATCAATGATAATTTCAGTTTCCACTTCAAAAGCGTTGACATGATGGAAAATAAAACCTGCTTGGGTTTCTAAAGTTCTGACTTCTTCTTTCTCAGCTTTACTATCTTTGCGGGGAATAATGATGATTTTTGTGGGTTGATTTTTTTGGACTTGAATACATTGTCCAGCACTGGCCATTCCTAAAGCGAAAGGTATGGGATTAAAATTAACAGGGTTTTGGAAGAAGATACAGTAATTTTCGGTGATGACAAAATCATGAATAAAGCAAAAACCAGGAACACTATGATTTTGTTTACTGATAATTTCGCCGTTGGTGTTGAGTTCAAAAATTGTAATTGTGGTTGATAGTCCTGGTTTAATAGCAAAATTAACTAATTTACCATTGGGATCTATGCGGGGATGGGCGCTAAATGCCTCACCTGGGGATAAAACACCATTAAAATATTCGTTGCCTAATGTTTCTAAGGTGTGGGGATGCAATAAATAAGGTTCTGCTGCTTCCCATAAGGCTAATAGTTTTTTACCCCAATAGATAACATTAGTGTTAGCAATATGTTTGATTTTAAAATCAAAGGCGTTAGCTAACCAACCTCCTGGTTTTTGTGTACCAAATACGCCACGATAAAGGATTTTACCAGCTTTTTTTTCTGCTAAATAACCTTCTGTTTCTACAAATTTATTACGAAAATGGGCGCGTCCGTTAGTAAATGTAATGCGGCTAATCATGCCGTCACCATCAAAGGGATGATGTAATCTTTGTCCGTTGATATCTAATAAACCGGGTCCATTTCTCAATAGTGTTCCTTGTAGTTCTGCGGGTATTACCCCTTCTATTTCATCAATCCAATAATCATATTCTTGTTTGAGTGATTCATATCCTTTTTGCCAATCTTCTTGATTGTAAGATTTTGCTAACGTTTGCTGGTTTTGAGGTTCTAAAATCTGCATATTTTGGTATTTTTTATTTTTTCAAGACAAGATGATATTTTTTCAACAGTACATCATGAATGTACTTTTCAAAAAACAAAAATGAAAATTAAATGGTTTTGATTAATTCACTGAATTACTGCATTTTGAGTAGATGTGATAGTTTCTGTTTCTTCACCTGGTAAAAATTTGATAAATAGCAATGGTACAAGGGCAATTACATTGGTGATAATTACTAGTAACCAGAGGGTATCAAAGTTATTTTCGGTAATTCCTAACCAGTGCATGATTAAAGCCCCAAACTCTCTGGAAATAGCTCCTCCTAAATTGAAGATTGACATTAAGAGGGCAAATAATGTGGCTTCTATTCCCAAGGGACATATTCTTGCGGCTAATACCATCACGGGCATGAAGGCAATTTGTCCCATGACTGCGAGTATTAAGCTATCACCTAAACTGAACCATTGATCATCTATTCCTAATGCTCGATTAGTGTGGGTTACTAATATTAACATTGTCATTCTTAATGCAGCAGAAATGATGATGCTCCAGCCACAAATTACTCGAAATGGTACGGATTTTAAGAACCGTTGGAAAATCCAAATTCCAATTAATGAGGCTAAACTGGTAACTAAATGGACTCTGCCTAAAAATTCAGGTTGAAAGTGTAATTCGTTGGTGAAAAAGTAGAAAAAAGCTGCTTCTCCACTGGGGGTAGATTGCCACAGAAAGATAAATGCTGTGGGTATCCAAATTACTTTTTGTGTAATCGCTTTACCCAGTTGTTTAATTTGATTGGAGGTGGAGAGAAGATTATTTACTTGAGGTTGTGTAGTGTCTTTATTAATTGGTGTTTCTGCAATTAACCAAGCTACTACGGAAATAATTAGCGGAAAAAATGCCGTGACTAAAAATACTGTGCGTGTGCTGAAATATTCTAGGAGTAAGCCGCTAAAATAAGCTGTCATTAACCCTCCCATTGCAGTAGCACCCCAGCACAAAGATTGCAGAGAACCAGCTTTGGCTTGGGTTTCTACTCTGGCACGTTCGACAACTAGGGAGTCTACAATGACATCACTGAAGGCAACGGAAAGGGAAGATAGGGCGATCGCAATTGTTGCCGCCCAGCTACTATTAACTATTGTTCCCAAACTTACCCAAGCACCAGCCCCCAGTATCCCAGATAACACTAGATAGGGACGGCGACGGTAGCCAAATATGGGCAAACCATCGGAAATAAAGCCAAATAATGGCTTAATCATCCAAGGTAGAGCAACTATTCCCAACAGTGCTGATACCTCAACTGGACTCAGTTGCAATTCATCTTTGAGGAAAAAGCTAACGGCTAGACGCGATAACCCTAATATGCCTTGAACAAAGTAGACTGCTAGAATCGCAATTAGTTCTGGTTTAGGTTCATTACCTAAGAGAATTTTTTTGCCTACTGAGTCTTTGACTTTGGGCAAGTCAGATGAGTGAATCAGCATTTGATGAATATTCTTTAAGTTTTATCTACTTTTATATCATATCGACATTAACTGGAAGTTATCCGCTGTTCTGGCAACAAAGTCAAACCAAAGCGCAAGCGCCATCTCTAGCTTGACGCTTGCTCTCAAGAAATATGGTATTCACTTGTCTATTTCCACTCTGTAGATATTCAGAACCAGCCGCAGTAGATTACTCTACTGAGTTAACAGCAGACGGAGTAACTACTCCTGTGTTACGGGTTTCTAAATGATTTGATAAGCGACTGATAGTTAACAGTGGTACTTCTTGTCGGCACGAAAGGCAAAACCAATATAGTTCACCATGACGGACATGACGTAGGATTGATCCACCGCAGCATGGGCAAGTGTTGGCTCTATTACTCATACCAATGTCCTCCTAAAAAAGTTTGTTGTTGTAATCGAGCAAAAAAATTTTGATTACACCTAAATGGATGTATCTGTGAAAGTTCCAACCTCTCCGCTTGGTGACAGAATTTGCATATTTTGGGATATTTTCTGGTGAAAATTGAGCTAATATGCTATATCTTGCGATTCTTGGTTTGGTCTACAAAGAGTGTCAACATCATATATATTGATTTATATTGATTTATTGAGTTGACATCACCTGCTACCAATCCTGAAATTATTTTATGAGGTAAAAGCATTTATGCTTACTTTTCTTCCATTTAAGTTAACTTTTCTGACTGACTATTAGAAAAGCGTATTCTCGGTTAACTGTATTATCAACTCACTCACAAATGTAATATCACAGTCGTAGCAAGTGCTAACAATTAACGTCTTTATTAGTTTACAAGCAAGTACTTTATATTTTCATCTATCTGGGGGATCATAATCATTTATAATTTTCTGTAGCCTAACTTACAATTTTGCCTATTTTGTATTTGCGAATACGCATTTACAGCAGGGATCAATTACTTATAGCTTATTTTTAAGTGAATGGGAGGTTGAACAAAAAAATCCACAATCAAAAATGATTACAAAAAATTTACATATTCTATATTTCTTTATTTACTATCCTACTGATAAGTAACTCATGAAAATCGCTACTTGGAATGTCAATTCAATTCGGACTCGTTTAGAACAGGTGATCAACTGGTTAAGTGAAAATCCTGTTGATGTTTTGTGTTTGCAGGAAACGAAGGTTGTAGATCAGGATTTTCCCTTAAATTCTTTTGAAAACTTAGGTTATCATCTTTATATTTACGGACAGAAAGCTTATAACGGAGTGGCACTGATTAGCCGTCAACCTTTGGAAGATGTGAGTATGGGTTTCTGTTCAGTGTTAACAGATTTAGATCCAGTTTGGGATGAGCAAAAGCGGGTAATTAGTGGTGTAATTGATGGTGTAAGAATTGTTAATCTTTACGTTCCTAATGGTTCATCGGTGGGAAGTGAAAAATATGAATATAAACTGCGTTGGTTAACAGTATTACGGAAATATTTGCAGCAATTACTATTATCAAATCCGGCTATTTCTATGTGTGGTGATTTTAATATTGCCTTGGAAGATATAGATATTAATGACAAAGTAAAAATAGAAAATCACATTATGGCATCTATCCCAGAACGCCAAGCTTTAAAAGATGTGCTTGATTTGGGTTTTGCGGATGCTTTGAGAAAGTTTAATCAAGAGGGGGGAAATTATAGTTGGTGGGATTATCGGACGGCGGCTTTTAAAAGAAATTTAGGTTGGAGAATAGACCATCATTATTTAACACCTGTGCTTTATGAACGCGCTCAAAGTTGTATTATTGATATTGCACCCAGGAAGTTAGAAAAACCTAGTGATCATACGCCGGTGGTGGTGGAATTTTAGTTGGGTATAATTATATTCCCTATAAATGGGAATATTGACTATAATTTTTTAGGAAACATAGAGTACATGAAGGAAATAAATAGATGAGAACAAAATTTCATTACCTGATAAATTGTATTGTGATGATATTGTTTACCATTCAATCTTTACTGTTTGTTGGTAACGCTCAGGCAACTCCTTTATTTTCTAGTAATTTTCCTGTACTGGCTGCAACCCCTAATATAAATGAAACCAGAATAATGGAGTTTTCTGATAATGTTGGATTTTACCGAGAACTAGCAGAAAATTTGAAGTCGAAAGAAAGAATAAAAATTACTACAAAATACAAAAGTTATAATGATTTTCCAGACCATCTGAAGAAAATAATTGAAATTCATGAAACTAAACTAGAAAATTATCCTGTTGTTGCAGGTGCAGTTTCTGCAGTTAGTTCAGGCTATCCAATTCCAATGGCTGGAATTGCATCACTAGGAGAATTACCAGCTAAGATAAAATATGAACAACTAATTATCATAGCATCTACATTATTTGGAGCTTCTTCAGGAGCAGTAATTGGTACTTTTTTTGGGGGAATTGGGGTTATTCCCGGTACAATAGGTGGTGCTGTTTTTGGTTTGGTGACGGGAGTGGTCACTCAAGCTTTTATGAGTTTAGATCATAGGGTTGTGATTCACGTAAGTATAGATGGCACTATAATCATTACCATCGAACCTACTTAATTATATATCTCTAAAAATTTAAAAATTAAATGTGTGGACTTTGAAACCCTTGTGGAGAATTTCCAATGCAATGAAGAATCCGCAGTATATCACTAATAGACATCTGGTAGTAATTAAATCTGCATAATCTGAAACCATTGTAGGGAAAATTCATGAATTGTCCCTACGATAATTTTCACGAGATGTCTAATTTGCCAGTTATCTAGTTAAGAATGGTAATGGGTAATTGGTGACAACCTGCTATTTTTATCCTGTTAATCCTCACATCCTGGACATCCTGATTCTGACATTTTCCCTAACTAGCAACTTACTTTTTACATTCTCACTCATTGACTAACTCACTAGCTTCACCAGGATAAAAACCATCATCTAAAATTTCCGTCAAACTATAAGGACAAGTAGCAGAAAAATTGCTACGAGGTAAATCAGTTTCTTTAACAGCTAATTCCACACCTTTCAAATAAGCTTTACCAAGTGCCTCCTCAAGATAGGATTTTAAACTCGGATTTTCCTCAAGTAATTCAATAGTATCTAAGCGTTGAATGCGAAGGGTTGCTAACCAACTACGACTGCGGCGTTGTTGTTGAAACTGCCATTTTAATAAATGTCCTATTAAAATACTTAAACGATTTCGCAGTTCTTGACGTTGCTGTTTTCCCAAGGATTCAACTTCCTCAATTAAATTTTGCCAATCAATTTTATGCCATTGATGGTTGCGGAGTAAATCAGCTTGTTCCTGTGTCCAAGCATAAAAGTCACTAACATAGAGACTGGATACAGGTATTTTCAGCTTTGGGTTTGTTTCTGGTATTTGCATCAGTTTTACTAAATCCCAACTAATCCCAACATTATTATTTTAAACAAAAATTGTAAAATTTCGGATTTTAGCAATTTGCTGATTTAAAAATAGTGATTAAACTTAACTACATAAAGCCCCATACTCAAATCCAAAAGTTATGATTCTAGTAACTGGAGCAACGGGAGATATTGGCCGCCGTGTCGTGCGGTTGTTACGTCAACAACAGAAGTCTGTACGGTCTTTTGTTCGTCTCACATCCCATTATAGTGAGTTAGAACACCGGGTTTCTGATATATTTATTGGTGATTTGCGGAGAGAACAGGATATCAAAAAAGCCTGTCAAGGTGTGAAATATATCTACCCATTCCGGGTAATACTGGTCAAAGTAGCTTGAGGATATTTGTCCATAAAATTACTAACTGTTGAGCATTTTGTCTTGATATCCGTTTTAGGTGCTGAAAGAGGATATGAAGATGCTCCCATTTTCAAAGCTAAACGCGCAGTAGAAAAATATCTGCAAAGTAGTGGCCTAAATTACACTATTTTACGCCCATCTGGTTTAGCATCAAACCTGCTACCTTTAGCGGAATGGTTTAGAGAAACTGATTTATATTTGCTCATCGGTGATCCCAAAAATCGCACATCTATTATTAGTACCGATGACTTAACCAAAATAGTCGTAGATTCTTTAACCGTTGCTGAGGCTCGTAATCAAATTTTACCATTAGGAGGACCTAAAATTTTATTGCGTGAGGACATTCCCAAAATTTTTAGTCGCATCTTTAACAAACAACCAATCATCATTAATGTTCCTTTATTTGCGGTTGATGGTTTACGGGGAGTATTAGGTTTATTTGACGCTTCAACACAAACAGGTTTAGGAACTTTTCGCACTTTATTAGCTAATGAATTTTACTGTACATCGGAAGAAATTGCCAATTTAGAAAGGATTTATAACTTGCAATTGGAAACTTTAGAAAACTTTTTGGGGCGTTATTTAGCAATTTAATTTTGGTGATTGGTGACTGGGGAAGAAAATTTTAGATTTTAGATTTTAGATTGGAATTGACAAAAACAATCCAAAATCCAAAATCCAAAATTGTATTACCAATTACCAATTACCAATTACCAATTAACCATTACCAATTACCAATTACCAATTACCAAATATATGAAATATTCCCTATCTGCAAATCCTGTTCAAGCACGTCAAACAAAAGAAAATTTTGCTAAACCAGAGGAACAATTATCCTATGAATTGGGTAAAGCTGTACAGGAATTACCACCACTTTATACAAGATTATTAGCGGGAACTATTAGTGTTATTGTCTTTGGTACTATTTCCTGGGCGCATTTTTCAGAAATTGATGAAGTAGCGACAGCACCGGGAGAATTAATTGCTTCTACTCAAGTGAGACCGGTGACATCTTTAGGTAATGGATCTATTGTAGCGGTGAAAGTTAATGAGGGCGATCGCGTAACTAAAGATCAAATATTAATTGAACGTGACCCCAATTTACAACAAACCGATGTTAACAGATTAGCGAAATCAAGTAAATTAATTGAAGAAGATTTACAAAGATTACAAGCTGAAAGAACCGGAGGAAATACTGCGGGAACAAAATTACAAGATGAGTTATTAAATTCCCGGTTATTAGATTATAAAGCTAGACAAGCAGCAGCAGAAGCAGAAGCAGAACGCCAACTTTCAATTATCAAACAAGCGAAAATTAGATTAACTCGGTTAGAAGAAAATTTAGCTAATGCTAAAACCAGTGTGATTAATGCTCAAACTAATTTAGTGAATGCAGAAAATATCCGTGCTAAACTAGAAGAAAGTTTAAAAATTGCCCAACAACGAGAAGAAAATTTGAGAACCTTATTAAATCCTGGTGCTGTTCCCAGAGTTGATTATTTAGAAGCCCAGGAAAGATTAAATCGAGCAAATACTGATATTATTAGAGCCACGAATGAAGTAACTAATGCCAAAAATAGAGTTACAGAAACACAGGATAAAGTAGCATCTTTAGGAAAAGATATTGCTGCTCAAAAACAAGAAATTAACCAAGCTGAACAAGCTTATCAAGCAGCCAAAAATCAAGGTTTAAGATTAGCATCAGAAAGAAAAAGTGAAATTTTAACGCAAATAAATAGACGTAAAGAAGAATTAGCCAATGTTGCAGGACAATTAGAACAAGCGAAACAAGAAAAAGATGGAGAAACAATTAAAGCACCAGTAGCGGGAACAATTTATAAAGTCAAAGCTACCAAAGGACCTGTACAGTCTGGGGAAGAATTGCTGTCAATTTTACCCGAAGGGGAAGAAATGCTGTTAGAGGTAAAAGTTTTAAACCGGGATATTGGTTTTATTCGTCAGGGAATGAAAGCAAAGGTGAAATTAGCAACTTTTCCCTTTCAAGAATTTGGTGTAGTTGATGGGGAAGTTTTACAAATTAGTCCGAATGCGGTGGTTGATGAAAAATTAGGTTTGGTTTTTCCGACGAGAATTAAGTTAAGTAAGCATTCCGTGACTGTGCGGGGTAAAGAGGTGGAATTTACGCCGGGGATGGTGGCAAATGCGGAGATTGTGACGCGGAAGAAGTCGATTTTAACCTTTATTGTTGAGCCAATTACCCGCAGATTTAGTGAGGCTTTTTCTGTGAGGTAATTATTATTAAATATTTGCAAAATCTTGTGGGGTGGGCATACTTCGACATAGTTCGACTCCGCACTTCGACTTACTTCGACTGCGCTCAGTACAGGTCGCTCAGTACAAGTCTTGCCCGCCCTTTTTATAGTTAATGAATACTCATCAAATTCAACATCCTCAATTATCCTGTTTATTTTCCAAAGATTCTAACCGCACCTTAATTAAATCTATTTGTAGATAAACATAATCTCTAAGAACTGCAATTTTTCCTATTTGAGTTTCTAAGTTGTTGCGTTCTTCCTGCATTTTTTCTAACATTGATTTAAAATTATCCAATTGTTCATAAATAGCATCTTTTGATATATTTTGAATTTGTGATTTTGAAATTTTATCAAATTCGCTTTTTAATTCCAATTTCAATTCATTTAATTGTTTATTGATTTTCAGGATTTCTAGGTTAGTATTTGCCTGATTATCTTTAATTTCTGGTATGTTTATTTCTGCGTTTAATTGTGATGGTAAATTTTTATTTACCTCTTGTAACTGCTGCAAGTGTAATTTTAATTCATCTAGTTCATTGTTGATTTTTTCAAGTTCTAAATTATTTTTTTCTAAATTATTTTTAACTTTATTTTCTTGCTCATCTATATCTAAATATGATCTAAATGAAACACCAGAAATATCATTAGTAAATTCTAAAATTCCCTTTTCTAATAACTTCCATTCCTTACCACTAGGTAAACTGGATACTCTAGCAGGTTTAATTAATAGAAAATGAGTATCTACTGTGGGAGTAATACCACGAAAATCAAATAATTTTTCTACAGTTTTTAGTTTATGAATATGCAATTTAATGTTAATGCTAGGTAAGAGAAAGATATTATTTTGATTAGATACTATTATCCAATATTTACCATTTTCATCTTTTTCTAATAAAACAGGTTGATTTTGGTTATCTTCTCGATAACTTTTAGCTGTTAATTCGGCAATAATTGAGTTTTTTAATAAAACTTTGGGAACGTTATTATAAACTTCTATTAATTCTAATTCAGATATATTTAGGGGTGTGATTTTTTCCGTTGTAAAAGCACCTGTGACGATAACTGAACCAGTTTGGACTTTTTCAGTAAGTGTAGATAGGTAATTTTCTATACTAGTGATTCGCGGTGTCAGGTTTTGTTCAATAATTTGCTCTAGTTGTTTAATTCTACGAATTAAATCATCTTGAAAATTGGATGTCATAGATTATCTATCTCCTTATATAATACTCTAACTAATGCTTTTAATTCTACAATAAAATGTGGTTCTGGTTGGATATTTTCAATATCACCTTTTTGAGAATTTAAAAGGTTTCTTAGTTCTCTTTCTGTAGCTCTCCATAATTTTTGATTATATTCATACTCTGGTTTATTAAAGTTATAACCTTCTATTGCTTTAATATCTTCAATTCTTAAATCATCTAAACTATCATGGAAAGTATCAAAAAATAGCTGTAACTGAGTTAAATTAGTAATCTCATATTTATCAATAGTGTTTAAATTTATATCTAATTCTTGTAATTTTTGATCTTGCAAAACTAAACCACAAGCAACTTCATCTTGAGGGTTTTGACTCATGCGTGTAATTTCTTCTGTGTCAGGAAAACCAGAACTTATACTCATCATGCGACTGAGTAAAGAATTAATTTCTGAATTTCTATCAAATTCTCCACCTTCTGACAACCAATTTAAAAGACGTGAACCAATTCCACCAATATAAACAGGAGTAATTTCTTTAAGAGTGTATTTACCCTCGTGGTGTAAAACAGCAAGAATTTGACCAATATAAAAATACACCCCAGATAAACCAATAGACATTAATGTTATCAGTTTTTGAAATTCAGGATGATTTATAAATAACTCTCTTTTTCGTTCTAACCAGTTTGCAGACTCTAATCTTAACCAAATATCTAACTGGTCATAAAAAGCATATTCTGGAAATTTTATCCAGTTGTCAGGTTCAATATCAAATATTTTCAAAATCTGAGGGTTAGTTTTTATTATCTGAGAGAATAAGTCTATTTTACCAAAATTTAGAGAACATTGATAAATAAGTTGATTATCTTGCCAGATAGATATATTAGAATTTACATTACCAATATCAATACAAGTGGTATTTACTAAATCATAATCTTCATATTCAGTAAAATATTGAGCAAATGCTAAACTTTGTGATCGAAAATATTGACTATCATTAATATTGGGGCAAAGATGTTTAACACCTGTTTTAGATTGTAAATTATTGGTTATATCTTGCCACATTTGAGCATATTTATATTTACCTTTACGGGAAAATTGAGGAGGATAGGAAATACACCATTCAATTGTTTTAACTTTGTTGTTAACAGCATTTGCAGTCAGGTGTAATATGAGGTGTTTAAGAAATAACCGAA
Organism: Sphaerospermopsis kisseleviana CS-549; assembly: GCF_028329225.1. Taxonomy (NCBI): domain Bacteria; kingdom Bacillati; phylum Cyanobacteriota; class Cyanophyceae; order Nostocales; family Aphanizomenonaceae; genus Sphaerospermopsis; species Sphaerospermopsis kisseleviana. The sequence goes on from NZ_JAQMTI010000146.1 coordinate 49,801, forward strand.
TATATCTAAGATTTTTAGTTGAGCATTGTAAATCTTTTTTAACCCAGCTTTCTTGTTGTGAATATCTATTCCGAACAGGAATATAAACTCTACCATCAAAAATTGGACGTTCTTGATTTATGTCTGCACTTCCCCTAGTAGTTAGTACGGTAGACATGGGAAATGGTTTATCTACTGGAATAAAACTTTCAGGAATGAAGTATTCAAATAAAACTGGAAACCTAGTCTCTATAGAAACATCTGTAACTTTATGATGTAGATTATCTGATTTGAAAGATTCAACAATTTTATCATCTTTATTAACATAAACGCTAGTATAATCACTTCTAAAATCTATACCTATTTTCCAGGAATATGCAAGCTCTATTTTCTTTTGTGTTGGTAGTAAAATAATACCAATTGTATGTTCTTGAATATTTTTACATTCAATAAATTTAGGAAATTGAGTACATCTAACTATTTTATAACTACCTCGACCTTCTTGAAATTGCTTAATTTCCTCTACATTAGGAAAACAAACCTGAAAAGTTTCTTCTCCATATTCAGCATCATAACAAAAACCGTAATATTCTTTCCATCCCTCTGCTTGAAAATTAGGCCATACTTCTAAAACTGGAACTTCAGGAATAAGATTTTCTGCTTGAATTGTATAATCTTTAAACAAAGGAGTTTCACTATTTGGTAAATCTAAAATTAGTCTTACCTGTGATAAATCATCTTCATCAATCAATTCAAATTTAAGCTGTTTAGTTAATTCTTCTGGAGTAAAATAATCTAGTAGAATTGGATTAAGCGGTAAAAGAGGAGTAATCTGATGATTTGCAAATACTAAATATTGCGTACCTTGAGGAAGTAAAGCACCTGGTAAAATACTCTCTTGTTCGATAAATACGAGCTTTTTTAAAAATAAATCCTTGGTTGTCAGTTGAAGTTCTTTGAGCTTAGTTAATAAGCTGTCAGTTTTCATTTTTAAATCATGTAAATTATTATTCATATTCATCTACATCTACTCAAATTCAATAATTCCTTTCTCCGTCAATTGCCAGGTTTGTAAATTACCTATTATTACCACTTTAGCAGGTTTGAGTAATTAAAACCTAATTGTAACCTTACTTCCTTTAATTTGAAACAACACTCTAAACATTCCTGTTCTGAAAAATCTACTTTTTCAAGATTATTAGCTGGCATATAATTTAATTGATTCTTTTAGTTATTAAAATTGTAATTTTCCAGGTTCTACTAATTGCCAATGTTGTCCAATAGATGATACTGTTGCTGGTTTTAACAATGTAAAGCTACTGGAAGAACTGGGATGATATCCTATACATTCAAAACAGCTTGATATTGTTTCATAATTATACTCATTAATTTTAATATTGCCTTTGGGTACAAGATATTCATAATTTCCTTCTCGAACTATCCAGTAATTACCTAACTGATTTTTTTCTAGAATAGGTGCAACTTTTTTTCCAATACGACGCTGTTCTACTGTGTGATCACTTTCTGCAACAGTGATTGCATTTGCAGATAAAGAACGAGGTTTACTATTATATACTGTAAGTATTTTGGTTTCGTGATTAGATAGAGATGTCTGAGATTGATAAATATTTTCCGTTTGGGGTTTAAGTGGATGTACTACTCTATTAACTGGTGTATTAATTGGTTGATTATTCGTAAATGTGTAATTTGATAAACTGGGACTTTGGGGATTTTGATAACCTCTTTCTATGGTTTTTAACCTTTCATCTAAATTATCAAAATGCCGTTTAATCTGTGTAAATTCTCCTTCAATGTAATTTACAATTCTTTTTGGTTGAGTTATATTATTTGATGAATGATTTTGTTTTGTTTCCAATATGTTCAACTTATAAAATAACCAAGCAATTAATCCCCCAAAGATAATAAAACTCATAATATTTACACTGACAGTCAAATTTAGAAGTTTATAAATCCTGTCAAGTTCAGATTTAGGTATCAGAATTTTATCTTGATTAGCAGGATTGTGATTTTCTGACACTATCTGTTGATAGTTACTTACAATCCCATTATTATCCGATAATTGTTGATTTTTTGTTAGTTGTTTAATTACATCAAATTGTTTGTTTAATATTTCATTTTTTTTATTCAAAAAATTTTGTAACTGTATCTGTGTTTTTTTCCTAAAATTACCATTAGGTGCAATATTTTGAGTTTCTTGGAGTTTAATAATTTGTTGGACTTGAGTAACATCAGCATCACTAAAACCCTTTTCTAATGGTTTGATGGCGTTCTCTATATCACTAATTGTCTTGTTTATATCTGCGAGGTTTTTTATTTTGTCTGGATTATTAATTTTTGTGAGAGCATTTTTCAATTGAACTATTTTTTTATTTGAATCGGTAAAATCTAATTCTTTTCTTTCTAAGTTACCATCTATAACTTTCTGGAGATTAGCATTTAACTGAATTATTGATTTATTTAATTCGGTATGTGCGGATAAAATCGAATTAAAGTCATCCACGTTCTGTAAAATTACAGGAGATGGGTTAGCTTGAACTTTAACATTATTATTTTCTGATTTTAATGGAGGACGTTGACACCCCACCATCAGAGAGATGAGTAAAGAAACTGAGATATATTTGATATGATTTGTTTTTAGCATAATATTCACATATTGTTTATTAAAATTGTAAGATACCTGGGTCAATTAATTGCCATTCATATTGATTTTTAACAGTTACTTTACCTGGTTTTACCAATACAAAATTTTCAGATTTACCTGATTGATAACCGCGACAGTCAAAAGTTGAGAGTAATGTCTCTTGGCTATATTCATTAATCTTAAATTTTCTTTGAGGAACTATATATGAACAATCATCTATATTGATTATCCAATAATTACCTTGACGATTACGTTGAAAAATTGTTGCTTCTTTACTGCCTCCCCAACGCTTAGTTTGACTTTCTTCCGGCTCAGATACTTTAATTATCCATTCCGGGAAATCCTGGAAATCGAAATCCGGATTCTTATAAGAATTTACTAATTGCTGTTCGTGCAATGTCAGAATTGTAGAATAATCTGTATAATTATCTGCGATGCTCTTAGTTTCTTCATCATCAGTTTTTGTTTCATCTAAATTTTCACCATTGTCATGATTAATATATTCCTCTTCTTTATTTATTAAATTCTCTTGATTTTCCATCTGAAATTTATTATTTTGTGCCTGAGAATAATCATTAATTATCTTAATAATGGCTTCAACAACTAAGGGGTGTTGAAAATGATTTAGTAGTTCTTGTATTTTATTATCGGCTAGATTATTATATGTATTTTCTGAAATATTAGTATTTTCATATTTTTCTAATCTTTCTTGTAGAGATTGATTCTCTTTTTTCAGATTTAAATTTTCTTTTTTCAATTCAGAAACTATGAATATAAGGAAATAACTTATAGCTTCTTCTCTATTATGATCACCGTATTCAGTTTTACAAACAGGACATATATTAGAATTAGCTTCCATTTTTCACCTCTGTATACTTGATAATTGAAAGAAAACAATCAGGGCGAAAATATCGCCCATATTTAAACCGCTTTATTTACCAGACCATTCCCTAGCTAAAACTTTCAGTAAAGCCTTTAAGCCCAGGATAAAAGGAGGTTCTTCACCTATACTTTCAACATCACCTTTAATGGAATTTAAAGAATTTCTCAACTCCTTAACTGTAGCTTTCCACAACTTTTGATTGTATTCCGGATCGGGATCATCTGGATATTCTTTTTCAAATTCATAACCTTCTAGTGGTTTAATTCCATCAATTCCTAAATCATCTAGACTAGCATGAAAAGCATCCAGAAACAATCTTAACTGATTTAGTTCAGGAATTTGATATTTAGAAATGGTTTTAGCCTTAAATTCTAAACGATCTTGCCAACTATAGGTTTCATTATCTATTTCACAACCTTCACCAGCAATTACATGATCTTTTTCCTTTTTATTTAAACCTTTGAGCTTTTTATCTTTTAACACTAAACCACAAGCAGCTTCATCTTTGGGGTTTTGACTTAGGCGTGTGGGTTCTTCTGTATCTGTAAAACCAGAAGCTACACTCATCATGCGACTAAGTAAAGCATTTATTTCTGAATTTTTGTCAAATTCTCCACGTTCAGCTAACCAATGTAATAAACGTGAACCATTACCACCAATATAGACTGGAGTGATTTCATCAACAGTGTATTTACCCTCTTGATATAAAACAGATAGAATCTGACCAACATAAAAGTACAAGCCAGATATACCTATTGCCATTAACCGTAATAAACCTTGAAATTCTTTATTTTCTTCCAAAGTATCCCGTTTTTTATCTAACCAGTTATCAGCTTCTAGACGCATCCAAACATCCAGTTTGGCATTGAAAGCAACTCCTTTCAATCTCGTCCATTCATCGGGGTTAATATCTAATTTTTTGAGAAAATTAGGATTTATTTCGATGAACTGAGAAAATAAATCACGTCCTGCTAATTCCACAGAACATTGATGAACTAGCTTATCATCTTGCCAAATAGAAATATCTGATGTAGCACCACCCATATCAATACAGGTAGAGTTAACTAAATTACAATCTTCATACTCAGCAAAATATTGGGCTACAGCTAAACTTTCAGTACGGAAATAAGTTGCATCATCCTTACCAGGGCTGTTGTGTTTAATACCTGTTTTGGCTTCTATTTCTTTAGTTATTTTCTGCCAGGTTTTGGCATAGTTCTGTTCTTGTTTAGGTGAAAAAGCTGATGGAAAAGATAAAGACCATTGAATTTTTTGTACACCATTTTTAGCGGCTATAGCACTAATATGTAATGCTAAATGTTTAAGGAATAGTTGGTTATTGCCTAAATTCTCAGTTTCCCATTTGAGATTAGTTTTGATCCAGGTTTCTTGGGGTGAAAAGCGATTTCGTGCGGGAATATATAAACGACCATCAAAAATTGGACTTAATTGGTCTGTTTTTGTGTTTCTTTCTCCTTTTGTTGTTAAGACTGTAGACATCGGAAAGGGTTTCTCTACAGGAATAAAACTCTCAGGAATGAAGTATTCAAACAAAACTGGAAATCTGGTTTCTACTAACACATAAGTAATTTTACGATGCAGTATTTCTAAGTTCAATCTTTCTGTTACTTTATCGTTTTTATTAACATAGACGTTAGTAAAGGAAGTACCAAAATCAACACCAACTACCCATTCACCAGTTAGTGGAACTTCTTCTGGACTTGCTAACAGAATTAAACCAATTGTATTGGTATAAATGTCTTTACATTCAATAAAGGATGGAAATTCATCTAATTGTACTGTTTGATAAGATCCTTTACGTTCTTTGAAAGAATGAACTTCTTTCGCACCGGGAAAACTAACCTGAAAAGTCTCCTCCCCATACTCAGCATCATAGTAAAATCCATAATATTCCTGCCAACCCTTAGCCCGAAAATCAGGCCACACCTCTAACACCGGAACTTCATAAATAATATTCTCCTCTAACAAAGGATAGTCCTTAGTTAAAAGAAAAATTTGCTGAACTTTTCCACCTTTCACACCAGAAAGAGGTAACGTTAAACTTACCCGTACTTGTGAACCACCTGCACCATTATTAATCAATTGTAATTTAATTTTCTTAGTTAAATCCTCCGGGGTGAAATAATTTAATAAAATCGGATTCACAGGAATTAAAGGTGTAATATTCCGATTCTTAAAAACTAAAGATTGTGTACCTTCAGGTAGTAAAGCACCTGGTAAAATTCCCTCTTGATCAATAAATTTTAACTCTGGTAAAAATAAATCTTTCGATTCTAAACAAACTACTTTTCTACTTTTATTCCATGTTCCAATATCTTCAGGACGAAAAGCAGCTAAGGTTTTACCTTCGTGAATAGATATATTTTGTGGTGGTTCATTCCAAGCAGTAGCAATATCAGGATCAATAATTAACAATTGCGGAACATTCGGTTTCATCAAACTGGGAATCACCCTAACATTAGATTCTTTCACCTCTACCTTAACAGGTAAATTCAGCGCGGTTAACGCCCCTCGGTTAATTTCAACTTCAAAATATGTGGGGTTATTACTAAATTGAAAGTTCGGTGTAGTTGTCACACCCAAACTATTAATAAACCCATTAACTAAACCAAAAATTCTATCAATGGCTTTACTATCACCGTTATATCTTCTGATTTCTTTGCGGAGGTTATCTAACCAAAACGCTAACTGTTCTTTTTCTGTTTGGTTAAGATAATTATGAGGTGATTTTAACTGTAATGTATTTGCATCCCACCAAGGTATACTATCCCATTTTCCCTGTTCTGAAGGTACAACTAAGGTACTAGGTGAAGTCATCCCCACAGGTTGATCATTACAGGTAAAAACATATAAATCTTCCCAAGGATGTTTGTTATTATTAAATGTATAAAGAGTATTAACAGGATCAGGTAAAAGCTCATATAAAGAACGAGCAAAAACATGATTACTTTTCTTTGTTTCCAGTTCTAAAAGTTGGGATTTAATGGGAAAATTGCGGACTTCTGCTAATGCTAAAACCGCTAACATTCCTTGCCATTGAGTAATCATTTGTTCTCGAATTGGGTAAGCATCATTATGTAATGCCATTTCCATTGATAAAGCTCGCGCCCAAACTGTGGGAACAGAACTCACGCTGGTTACTGCTCCCGGTGCTTTGTAATCTAAACTAGAAGCGACATCATTAAAAGCTTTTGGTGCTTGAGTATCCCAAATTCCAGGATTACCCGATGTGACATCACAATCATTTTTCAGTTTTGGCAACAACAAAGCAGATTGATTATTAGTATATGCACTAGTCATGATCTAATTTTCCTCATCAACAAATTTATTTCTACAAAAAGTTTTTTCTACAGAAATTTCTGCCTACAAACGACAGACAATATATAAAGCCTTAGCCAGTCCAAATATTCCTATTTTGGGTAAGTTGCTTATAGCTTCAGGATTTAATCGTCTTTTCAAGTCTTGTACTGTATCCCTAGATTTTTGGTTTTTATCTCGACTGTCCCCAATGATTAAATCTGATAAATAATCAGGTTTCATGGGACTATTAGCGAAATGTTTGGCATTGAATAATTGAATATTCTCGTCAGCACATTGATGAATTTGTGATAACCAGCGTAAATAATCTTGACACCAAATACTAATTATTTCTAATGCATTTTGTTGTTCAGGATCATTAAAATCAACTGATTTTTGTTGATTATTGCCAAAAACAGCTTTATCTGGAAAGAATCTAGTAAACCAAAATCCTTGAGGACTTTTTTGAAATTGTTTAATTCCAATGCTCTTACATTCTGCTAACAGTGGGGCAATATCAGCTAACCACGCAAAGACAAACCGAGTGGCATTTACTAATTCAGCAGTGACTAATTTTTGTTCAGGAATATCTCGCCAAGTGATATTTTTTAAATTCTCCCGGTTCATTAACACTACACTTTTTTGCTGGGGAGTTGTGTTTAATAAAAATTGTCTGGCGGCTAATGCTGCATACATTTCCAGAAAATGCGGATCATTACGTTGGGTGTTTTTGCCCACACTGAAAACTTTAACTGGAGATAAGTTCTGATTACCCAATAAATAGACAGTATCAAAAGTTTCTTGTGCCTGACCACCATAATAACGCAGGGCGGCTTCTGTATTTAATAAAAACTGATCAGACCGAGCATAAACTGTTTCTGAATTGTCTGCCGAACTCGGATTAAATCCAAAATAAGGTAAAACAAATAAACAACCAATATCTACTTTACTTCTGATTCTCAGGTTTTCTAACTTATTATGAATTAATCGCCCAATTGTCGGCAAGCCTGAAGCACCAGTACCGCCAAAAATTGACCCACATAAAAATACCTTTGGTCGTTTTCCCGCCCCTGTATCTGTTTGCAGTTGGTTCAGGAGTTGACCCCATGAATCATAATCTAAAGCATCAAGTTTGACTTGACTCATTACCGCCGCACCAATGGCAGGACGACCCCGAAAACCGACATCTAAATTAGCTTCTTTTTCTTCCGAAGTATAGAGAACATCAAATAAATTTCCTAATGCTGGTTCATCATCTTTGAGCAGGTTATATTCAAAAAATGAACTCAGATTTTTATTAACGCTGGTATTTGCAAAAGGCGACCATAAACCAAAGTCTCTGATTTCCGTTTTCATCCAAGGAAATTTATCAGCCAAAGTTAATTTATGGCAGTCTTGATAAATTTTCAGACTTTTTCGCGCTCGTTCTAAATTACCGTTATTTTCATCAGCATCAACAAATAATAAATTTAGGGGTTCTTCGTTAAAAAGTCCTATAGATGCTAATTGAATTATTGCTTCAATGCACTTAGCACCAGTTCCACCAATTCCAATTACATAAATTGACATTTGTTAATCTCCCATTAGTTTATGACGGATAAAAAAAGCTCCAGGGGGAATGTATTTGACGGTTTCAGGAGAACTGGTAGCGGTATTTAACCAATACAACCAGATAGCATCAAACAAGAAAAAACACATTAATGAAAATTGCGCTTCATCGCTGCGATTGATGTAAAAGACTGTAAAAGCAATGGTGAGTAAAGGTAGCAGTCCTAACAAAAACCAAATTAACAACCATTTACCCCGGCTACTACCGCCAGACTTACTCATTGCTCCCAACACACACCAAAAAATTGTGGAAAACAGACAAACACCGAACATAATCAGTGCAGCTGTGGTATAGTCAGCAGCAAGCCATGTATCCAAAGGGACTTTTTGAATGGGTATAATTTGATTTTCATATATGAGACGCTGCCCCAAAAACATCAGTACAGCACCGATCACAGTAAATATAATGATTCTGATAATCTCCCACGGATTCATTAGGCCTCCTTATAATTCCTACTGATCTAGAAGTTTGTTTTTTTGTTTAGATTTAACATTAGTAGTATTTGTTATACAATCATATTATTCTAAGAATGTCAACACAAGAAGCCGTAAAATTACTTAATAAGTATTAATTTTTGGCAACAAACCAACAAAATATTGATATTGAATAATGGAGAAAAATGACATGATGCGTATAAAATGGGCTTTTTTAGTATTAATTGCAGTTTTTTTAGTTGCTTGCAACAAAAAAGAAGAGTTAAGATGTGATATTCCCAGTGTTAATTCTGTCAATAATCAAACAGCTAGTAAGTCAGATAATCTGAATGTGGCTATTTATCTAGATGGCAGTGGTTCGATGTTAGGCTATGTCAAAGATGGGGAAACTAACTACACTAAAGCTTTAAAATCTCTCAGAACAGTATTTGAATTAACAGGGAAATTACCAGTTGAATATTATCGTATTGCTAATCCCATGCAGAAGATTACAAGTAGTGAATATTATAGTTTTGGGGCAACTTCTGTTTTTTATGATGGCAGTAACGCTAAATTTAAAGCAGTCTCTAGTCCCATAGATGCTGCTATTATTCCCTCAGTCAAAAACCAGCCAAAAATGACGGTAATAATTACCGATTTAGAACAAAATAGCGGTGATGTAACTAAATTAAATAAAAAAATCCAAGATATTTATTTTAATTCTGATAAAAAAGATTATGCTGTCGGTATTTGGGCTGTTAAAAGTGAATTTAATGGTAAGGTTTATATAGATAAAAATAATCAACTTCAAACTTTTGATTATAATTCTGGTAAACAACCAGAAAAGCTCAGACCATTTTATGTTTTGTTCATTGGACCCTACCAGGATGTGAAATATTATTTTGGTGAATTACAAAAATATAACTCTAATCAATCATTAGCTAATAGCGATATTAGTAAGTTAATGATTTTCCATCCTGATCATATCATTGAGCAAGTATCTAAATTAGAAACACTACCAACAACACCTAAAGGTATAACAAGAACTCTATCTTTAGTTAAGGATGGAGTTGCAGCTAGTAAAGTTAATCAAGGTAACTATGAACTATTACAAATAGATTCTCGTCAACAAGATAGTTTAACAATTAATTATAGTGTGGACATAGCACCGTCGGAATATAGTTTATTTGTTGATCCTAATTCCTTGAAAGCACAAGTTAAAGCCGAAAAGTTTGATAAGTTCGCTAAAAATTTTACAGCAGTTGATGCTATTTCAGCAGTAAATAGTCCCATTGAATTTAAAGATTGGCAAATTATTCCTCAAGAAAATAAATTAAATTTTACTGCTGTCATCCAACCTCATAAATTCCCTGAACCTGGTATTTATAAACTACAATTTGATATTTTGACGGAAAACCTACAAATTCCTACTTGGTGGAAAGAATGGGATTGGCAAACTAGAAGCAATGAACAAGATGGTTCAAAAACGCATAATTTAGAAGAGTTTTTTATGGCTTTGAAAATTAGAACAGAAACTATGAAAGCTGAAAGAGCAAAAAATACTGACGATAAAAATCAAACTTCACAATGGTTAGTTGGTCGCTTGTGTTATGGAATTCAGAAAAATTAAATGGCAGTAGCGAAAATTGCTCAACCTTCGACAATATCATACTTTAGACATAAATAGATAAACTTAAATTCATGGTTTTAAAAACCATAGATTTGGGTTACATGAGGTACACACTTCTCCCCTTACCAAGGGGAGGGTGTGCGATAGCGCGGGTGGGGTAATTATTAGACATCTCCGAAAATTAAATATGCGTAACCTGAAACCCATTCGTAGGGACAATTCATGAATTGTCCCTACATCTTTTTCGGAGAGGTCTATTAAGGTTTAGACTAATGTGAGAAGTACAATAGGTAAAACTAAATATAGTCTAAACTCCAAATATCCATATTTTCTAGATTCATATCATAGTCCCGTAATTCCCATCTATCTTTGCTCTCACTGTAGTAATTAAGGGTTTCTAAATTGGGAGTTTTGGCATTATAATCACCAAACCGTAACCCTAAATCTTCATTACTAATAGATACAACAACCGACGGTAATTGAGTTGATTCTGATTGAAAAGGTAAGGGAAAACTACCACCAATATTGCCAATATCAGTAGGAAATTGAGAACCAATATCAATCATATCAATAGGAAAAAAAGAATCTAAAGGCGGAAAGAAAGAAGGTAGAGAAGGCGAAGGATTTGAAGGTTGTGGTTGTTGGGGATTTGTACCATTTTCCGCCGTACTGATGATAATTTCCCGCACTTGACTTTCTGTTAAATTCGGGTTAGCACTCAGCATCAAAGCTACTACACCAGCAACGTGGGGAGCGGCCATAGAAGTACCGCTATAACTAGCATATTTATTATCAGGAATTGTAGAATAAACCTCCTTACCTGGAGCAGTCACATATTTAATTTCTTGAGAACCAGAACGATTAGAAAAATCAGTGAGTTGATTATTTTGATCTACCGCCCCCACAGCAATACCTGACTTATCAGCATAACGAGCAGGATAAGATGGTGTAGCATCGCCATTATTACCTGCGGCCATCACCACAATTACACCTTTACTGCCCGCATATTCAATAGCTGATTTGAGAGTATTATTACCAGAATTTCCTCCTAAACTGAGGTTAATAACATTAGCACCATTATCTACAGCGTAACGGATACCATTAGCGATATTTGCATAAGAACCTGAGCCATTTTCATCTAAAACTTTAACTGCCATAATTTGAGAATTATAGGCAATTCCAGTTACACCAATACCGTTATTTTCGGCGGCAATAGTTCCCGAAACATGAGTTCCGTGTCCATTATTATCTAAAACATTATTGTTGTTACTATTAAAATTCCAACCTAAAACATCATCAACATAACCATTACCATCATCGTCTATTCCATTACCAGTAATTTCTTTGGTATTTGTCCAAATATTGTTTTTCAAATCTTCGTGATTATAGTCAATGCCTGTATCTAAAACCGCAACAATGACACCTTTTCCTGTATGTCCATTTTGCCAAGCTGTGGGAGCATTTACCATGTCTGCACCCCAATTATTTCCACCCAATTTTGGAGCATCTGGATAGGGGGTTACACCAACTGCTTTACTCACTGCTTTTCCTGCATTGACTAAACCATAACCATTTTGAGAGTTATAGCTGTTTGCAGTCACATGAGACTGAATATTTGCATCTTTTGGTAAGCTACTACGATTACTCCAACTTAAACTATTGTCAATGGGAGTTGCAAAAGCATCACCTGAGTAAACAGGTGTAATGTTGATTTCCTGACGGGAGGAAAAAGAGTTAGTATTATTCAACGTCATCAGACTTTTATCCTTAAAATAATAATCTTTTTTTCGCAGTCTGAATTTTTCCAACTTTATTTTTCAAACTTTGTCAGATAAAAGTTTGAAACAACGTTAAAACTTACAGTTATTCCCCTTGGTTAAAAAATACTATGAATCCTCTCAGATAAAAAGCTAATTTGATTACGAATTCATGGTTTTAAAATCAAGCTTTGCTCACAAAAAATAAGTCATAATTTAATAACTTAAAACTAGATAAATATGATGAATTAATAACAATAAATATAAAAATCATCAACAGGTAGAATGCACCGAAAGTAGCAAAAAAGACAGTTTTAGATAATTAATTAGAGAATTAAACAGATTCTCGCCAATTAGCTGGCGCTTCGATATAATCAGGAAGGCGAGTAGTGTGATCGCCCACTGCGTTAATGATCTGTTCAGATTTCAGGTTTTTAGCACCATTTAAAATCGCCCCAGTCAGTTTAACATCATCAAGTTGAGCGCCTAATAAATTAGCACCGATGAGATTAGCTTCAGAAAGATTAGCTTCATCAAGTATTGCTTGAGAAAGATTAGCACCCATCAAATTAGCGTGATTTAAATCGGCTTCTGTTAAACTAGCTGCACTAAGGTTAGCAAAATAAATATCTGTTTGCTGTAATTTTGCAGCATTCAAATTTGCACCTTGTAAATTTGCACCATTAAGATTTGCACCATTAAGATTTGCAGCAATTAACCCTGCTAAACGTAAATTAGTTTTCCCTAATTTCGCACCTTGCAAATTAGCTAAAAATAACTTAGCACCTGATAAATTAGCAGCCTTGAGATTAGCTTGTTGCAAATTAGCTTTATACAAGTTGGCAGATTGCAAATTAACTGAACGCAAACTTGCACCAAACAAATTAGCGGAACTCAAGTTGACTCCATATAAATTGGCAAGATTGAGATTAGAACGACTCAAATTAGCTCCCCGCAAACTAGCCTTAAATAAGTTAGCTTGATAAAGAATAGAACCGATGAGTTTAGCACCATCCAAAACCGCCTCACTTAAATCCGCATTTCGCAAATCTGCACCACACACATCAGATCCCCGTAAGTCTACCCCTTGGAGTTTAGCTCCTGCTAAATCAACTCGTCTGATATCGGTATTACGTAAATCTAATTTTTGATTTTCTCGATCATGTTGAAAATTGCGTCTCCCGATCACAGTCAAAGCTGCTTGAATATCAGTACGCAGTTTCCAAGATTCTAATGGTAGAGAATAATTTGCTTGCTGTTGTCGGCGTATCCGATCACGATTGTTTCCGAAATCAATAGTCATGAAATCTTCTGGTTTTTGTACTTTCCTCTCTAGTTGTATGGGTGCATTTTCGCGGACAAACGCAGTGAGAACTTGCATAATTGTCCAATGTTCTTGGGGAAAATCTTGGGCAATTCTTTCTAAAGCATAAATAGCTCCTGTGCGCGTTTCTACCTTGTCATGTCCTAACTGGGAAATACTGCCAATAAAACGTTCTGCAATCAGTCTTTCTTGAAGAAGTTTGGTATTTTCAAGACTAATTGCTAGATTTTTCTCAGATGTAATTGCATTTTTTTCTATTGCTTGAGTTCTTTTGGCTGCATAATAAACATTAACTATGACAGCTACACCCAGAAAAACTATAGCAATAGTAGTTAATGCTTGATTTTTTTGAGATATTTGCTGTTGAAGTGATAACTTGTCAATATTAGTAGATGCGAAGACAATCAGTATCAATGACAGAAGCACAATAACGATGATAGTGATCAACCAATGCAATGTTGCATCTGTCTTTTTAGCAGACATACTAGAAAGATGCTTCACAATAATGAGTTATTACGGAGATGATAGAAGAAAACAGTATAGCATTTAGCCGCAATTTTTAGATATGTAAAATTTTATTTCACACAAAAAAAGGTAAAGATTTTTTCCTTACCCTTTCCTTTTTACCCCTTAAAACAGAAGTTTTCGCGTATATATGGTCTATTAAATAGTAAACTTCGCTTCTCGTAGATTTGCTCCCTCCAGGATAGCATCATCCAAAATTGCATCTTTTAAACTCGCTAAATATAAATTAGCTCGATGTAAGTTAGCATTAGTAAGATTTGCACCAGCTAGATTTGCTGCACTGAGAATAGCACCCTCTAGGTTAGCACCAACCAGATTTGCTTGTGATAAATTAACTTGATAAAGGTTAGTGTGTGCTAAGTTTATACCTTGTAAGTTTAGTCCCCTTAAATCTGTGTAACTTAAATCAATCTGCTCATTTTCTGGGTCTTGTTTTACGTCTCTTTTACCAATTACAATCATAGCTGATTGAATCAGTATCCGTTTGTCTACCAAGGAATCGCTAATTACTTCTTCTGGGGGTAGATTAGCTGTTTTCTCTCTGACAAAATTAGTCAGCATATCCATAATTATCCAGTGAAATTGTGGATTATCTTGCGCCAAACGTTCCAATTCATTAATTGCAGATAAACTGGTTTCTATTGTATTATTCTCCAGTCGTTGTAGAAGTTTCATTAAATAATCTTGATGAGAGTTATCGCTTTGATTATTCTTTACCTCCTTCTGAATTGCCAGCATCCAATGGATGATTTTTCTTACCAAAATACATAAAAATAATCTTGAGTTACTGGGATATTTAAAAAAATTGGCTATGAGTGGATGATTCCTCACCAACCGATGGGAATCATGATTATATTGATATTGAATCCCTGATGAGATTTATTGCAGTTTATTGCAGTTTATTGCAGTTTCCAGATGCAGCAAAATTCTCAACCAAGCCTAAAAAACCTAAAAAACCTAGTTTTGATAGGTGGTGGCCATAGTCATGCCATTGTTTTGAAACTTTTTGGTAATCAACCTGTGGCTGGAGTAAATTTGACTTTAATTACTTCAGATCAATATACACCCTACTCTGGGATGTTACCAGGACATATTGCCGGATTTTACAATTATTCTCACTGTCATATTGACTTGCCAAATTTAAGCAAATTTGCTAATGCTCAGTTATATCTTGATCAAGTAGTTGGTTTGGATTTAGAAAATAATCAGGTTTTTTGTGCTAACGGAACTGTGGTAAATTTTGATATTCTATCTCTTGATATTGGCAGCACTCCCGCTAAATTGTCTGTATCAGGTGCGGCAGAATATACAATTGCTGCTAAACCAGTTAAACAATTTTTAGAACATTGGTATAAATTACAAAATATGGTTGCTGAAAATCCTCAAAAACAGTTAAGTATTGGTGTGGTTGGTGGTGGTGCTGGAGGTGTAGAATTAGCGTTATCAATGTTGGCAGGTTTACAGAAATTAGGAATAGAAAATTTAACAGTACATTTATTTCAGCGTACTGGGGAATTAATGCCAAATCATCACCCATCTGTACGGGGAATTATGCGGGATGTTGTAATTAATAAAGGTGTAAAATTACATTTAGGTGAAAATGTCTGTGAAGTTGCACCTACAAGAGATAATCAATTAGAAATTACATCGGAATCTGGGTTAAAATTAAAATGTAATCAAGTATTTTGGGTAACACAAGCCTCAGCAGCAAATTGGGTCAAAGATTCAGGAATTGCTACGGATGAAAAAGGGTTTATTTTAGTAAATGATAATTTGCAATCTATTAGTCATCCACAGATTTTTGCAGCAGGTGATATTGCCACAATGATTAATTATCACCTACCAAAAGCAGGTGTATTTGCGGTGCGTCAAGGTAAACCACTGTATGAAAATTTGCGAAGATTGATTTTAAATAAATCGCTAAAACCCTACAAACCACAAAAAGAGTATTTAAGTTTAATTGGTACTGGTGATGGGCGTGCCTTAGCTACAAGAGGAAATTTCACCTTACCACCTCATCACTTATTGTGGCACTGGAAAGACTGTATAGATCGGCGTTTTATGGCACAATTTCGCCATGATTGAAAATTGAAAATAGTGAAAATCTTAGGGAATTTCAAATACAAAAAATATACAAATATTTCTTGTGGTGCGGGCATCTTGCCCGCTAATTATCAAGCTAATTATCAACACTGGGGCGATCGCCACTGCAACAGCCGTACTGACAACAGCCTGTGCTAGAAAAACTACATCCACTGCCACACAAAGTAGTTTACCCACAGTCAGATGGCGCATGGCCACAAGTTGGACAAAAACTTTAGGGACTTATATCGGTGCAGACACCATGGCCAAACGAGTTAAAGAAATGAGTTGGGAACAGGGAAAAAATACGGTTTTGTTTTACATGGACTTTGGCCACAATATCAACAAGGTTATCCTGCTAACTGTTCTACAGAAAAATTACCACCATTAGTTAAGCAAAAGTTTAGAGGTTTATTTCCCAATGATCGACTTTTTGATCATCAATGGCAAAAACATGGAATTTGTACGGGTAAAAAACCTATAGAATATCTGACATTAAGTAGAAATTTAAAATATTCTCTAGTTATTCCTTCAGATTATAAAAGTCCAGAGAAACCTTTTTGCACTACGATTAAAGATTTAAAGTCTACTTTTATTACTGCTAACAAAAAATGGAATGTTAATGGGATAGATCCTGTTTGTTCTGATTATGGTAGATTTTTATAAGAAGTATTTTTTTATTATTCTAAAGATGGTACCCCCGGAATTTGTAGTACAGAGATTTTAAGACGTTTTCAAAAAAGTTGTGGACATGATAATTTTTTAGTGAGAAACGTGAGATAAAATTAAAGAAATGAAATTACCGAAAATCAGGGATGGTTTAAATCATGAACTGGGGAAAATACATTCATTCAGATCCACAAATTTTATCAGGTAAGCCAACTATGAGAAGAGATAAATTAGTGGTTGATATTACAAAAAATCACTTCCTTCTTCACTTCCCTCTTCTCTTCGTGTCCTTCGCGTCTACCCTTCGGGAAATGCTTCGCATAACGTGGTTCATTAAAAAAACAAAATCATCTTCAAGATCACAAAACATAACAATTATGCCCTAATATTTAAAACATACCCAAAATACAAGCATTGATACCTGTAAAATTTGCCCCATGAGTCAAATTATTTGGATCGCCAGACACGCCAACCGCCTTGATTTTGTAAACCCTGACTGGTTTCTCACAGCCGAAAAACGCTATGATCCACCATTATCAGATGATGGCATGATCCAAGCACAACAACTAGCAAAAAGACTCAAAGGCGAAAAAATCAAACATATTTTCGCATCTCCTTTTTTGCGAACAGTGCAAACCGCCAACGCAGTCGCCGAAGCATTAGAATTAGAGATTAGACTAGAAACAGGTTTAAGTGAGTGGTTAAATCCCGCATGGATGACAGAAGAACCAGAAAGACTCTCAACCCCAGAATTAAAAGCATTATTTCCTAGAATAGACACAGGCTACACACCCCAGATAGCAGCAAAATATCCCGAAACCCATGAACAAGTGAGATATCGTTCTGCACAAACCGCTAGATGTTTAGCAGCAGAATTTTGGCCAGATGATATTCTGTTAGTAGCACATGGGGCTTCTGTGTTAGGTGCGGCAATGGGATTTGTGGGGGATATAGCTAAAGCAGAAGTTAAAGCTACATTATGTTCTTTAGTAAAAGTGGTGCGTCAAGAATCACAATGGTTGCTAGAACTAAAAGGAGATACTTCCCATTTAACTACAGTAGAGGAAGTAGTAAGATTTGTATAAGTCAGGAGTCACTGGTTCGACACTTCGAGCGCGCTCAGTGCATCGCTTCGCTCACCAACCGGAGTCAGGAGTCAGAATATTTGATTTCGAGCAATTATTTGGAAGTAAACCTGAAAAATATCAATACTGTTTACTGATAGGTAAATAATTAAAGTACAAGTCACACACAAACCAACAAACTAACAAACTAACTGATAAATTTTATGACATTACTATTAGCGGGAGATATCGGTGGCACGAAAACAATTTTACGCCTGGTAGAGTCTTCAAACTCATTAGGTTTAAAAACCTTGTATGAGGAAAGTTACCGCAGTGGAGATTTTCCTGATTTAGTGCCAATTGTCCAAAAATTTTTAGCCGCAGCGAATCTATCAACAGGCAATACATCTACACCAGAAAAAGCTTGTTTTGCGATCGCCGGACCCGTAGTACAAAACACCGCTAAACTCACTAATTTAGCTTGGTTTTTAGACACGGAAAGATTAGCAAAACAATTAAATATTCCGGCAATTTCCCTAATTAATGACTTTGCAGCCGTCGGTTATGGTATTTTTGGTTTAACCACACAAGATTTAGTCACCTTACAAGTTGGTAAATATCAACCTGATGCACCGATGGCGGTTATTGGTGCAGGAACAGGTTTAGGACAAGGTTTTTTAATCAAAAAAGGAAACCAATATCAAGTTTTTCCCTCCGAAGGTGGCCACGCAGATTTTGCCCCCCGCAATGAATTAGAATTTCAACTGTTGAAATATTTATTGTCTAAACATGATATTCAACGTGCATCTGTAGAAAGAGTAGTTTCCGGTTTAGGGATCACTTCCATTTACCAATTTTTAAGAGATAGACAAATAGACACAGAAAACCCAGAAATAGCCCAAATAGTCAGAAGCTGGGAACAAGAAGCCGGAAAAGCAGAAAAAACCGTTGATCCTGGTGCTGCTATTGGTAGTGCAGCTTTAGAAAAACGCGATCGCCTATCAGAACAAACCATACAAATGTTCGTCGAAGCTTACGGTGCAGAAGCCGGCAACTTAGCCTTAAAACTCTTACCCTACGGAGGATTATATATTGCTGGAGGCATTGCCCCGAAAATTCTGCCCTTGATGCAAAATGGGAGTTTTATGTTAAATTTCACCCAAAAAGGCAGAATGCGTTCCCTCCTCGAAGAAATACCGGTGCATATAATCCTTAACCAACAAGTAGGATTAATAGGTGCGGCTTTATCTGCTTTTAGGTTATAAATAGCAGCAACAATAAAAACCGCATCTGCGAGGGCTACAAATTATGAATATGAAATTGAATATTGAATTTTTAATACCTTTCATTACTGCCACTTTTGTTTATAGTGGGTTTATTTCTGCCGAGGTAAGTAAATCCCAACCTATAGCTACTCACAAAAAACCAAATGTTCCCGAAGTAGTGCAGTCACAATGGAAAATATTTACTCCCCCAGATAAGAGTTTTCAAGTTTTAATGCCAGTCAGACCAAACACGAAAACTCAAATTC
Source organism: Sphaerospermopsis kisseleviana CS-549 (assembly GCF_028329225.1). Lineage (NCBI taxonomy): Bacteria > Bacillati > Cyanobacteriota > Cyanophyceae > Nostocales > Aphanizomenonaceae > Sphaerospermopsis > Sphaerospermopsis kisseleviana. Next base: position 69,247 of record NZ_JAQMTI010000146.1, read on the forward strand.
AAAAAACCTACATGGGAGAAATAAAATTAAATATATTTGTAGCCCAACCACCGGAACAGGAAGTTGCATATTTAGTCACTTACAATGAATTTCCTTACAGCTATGCTAAGATGACTAGCCCACAACAAATATTGAATCAAGTCAAAGAAAATACCTTAAAAGCAACACAAAGCAATTTAATTAGTGAACGTAATATTCGCAGTTCCAACAGTCATCCAGGTAAAGAAATTCAGTATATAGATTCGGCTGGTAAAGTAACTACAAATAGGATGTATGTTGCTGAAGGAAGATTATATCAAGTCATGGCAATAGTTTCTAGAAAACAGCGTTCCACATTAGAAAAAACTATTACCGGATATTTAAATTCCTTTCAGTTAGTTTTGAGAAGATGATCCGATTTTAGATTTTGGATTTTAGATTTTGGATTATAAAAAATACAAAATTTCCCAATGTCTAAAAATTTCTTGTGGCATCTTGCCCGCTATTCCTTAACGGGTGACAAGGTAGTTAGCGGTTACTGAATAAAGACAAAAGCTAGATATATTAAAGGTTTGAGGCTAATAAAAAAGAAAAAGATGCCAGGATTTTGAAGGGTGTACCTGAAAAAGTGTGCATTTTGGGTCTGATAAATCTTCGTGGTTCATTCCTTCTTAAACTTCATCAAGTAATCGGCAATAGGTGATAAATAATAATCTTACCAATTCAATTACCCATCACCCATCACCAACTACCAAATTAACTAAGTGCTTCCGCACCACCCACAACTTCCAGAAGTTCCTGAGTAATAGCAGCTTGACGCGCCTTATTATAAGAAAGAGTCAAAGTGCTAATGAGTTGACCAGCATTATCACTAGCATTACTCATCGCAGTCATCCGTGCAGCAAGTTCACTAGCTGCGGACTCTTGTAAAGCTCTTAATAACTGATTGCTCAGATATAAAGGCAACAAAGAATCTAAAATTTGTACAGGGTCTTGTTCAAAAATCATGTCACGGGGTAAAGCGCGAACTGTACTAGCTACCTTTTCCCGTTCCACTTGGAACTGACCACCACGAGTAGTTAAGCGGAAAACTTCATCATCTGCGGTTTCCAAACCTTGAGTATCCAAAGGTAACAAAGTTTGCACAACAGGACGAGAACTCACCAAAGACACGAAGCGAGTATAAATTAACTCAATTCTGTCTACCTTTTCTGACAAGAACAAAGAAAGCAACTCATCAGCAATATTAGTAGCTTCTGCTGCTGTAGGAATTTGTTCTAAACCAGTGTAGTTAGCATCAATTTTGTAACCACGACGTTGGAAGTATTGAGTAGCTTTGCGACCCACGATCACAAAAGTTACATCTAAACCTTCCGCTTTGAGTTCCTTAGCGCGGTTTTCTGCACGACGGATCACGTTAGCATTGTAACCGCCACACAGACCTCTATCACCGGAAACTACCAACAAACCAACAGATTTAACTTCCCGTTTTTTCAGTAGTGGTAGGTCTACATCTTCAAACTTTAAGCGAGTTTGTAAACCAAATAATACTTGTGCCAAACGGTCAGCAAAGGGACGGGTGGCAATTACCTGCTCTTGAGCGCGACGTACTCTCGCCGCAGCCACTAGCCGCATAGCTTCGGTAATTTTTTTGGTGTTTTTGACCGACTGAATGCGATCGCGTATTGCTTTGAGATTAGGCATAATCCGATTTTAGATCTTAGATTTTAGATTTTAGATTTCAGATTTCAGATTTTAGATTTAATCCAAAATCCAAAATCCAAAATCCAAAATTGTTACGCTGTAGCTAAAAAGGTCTTCTTGTAATCAGCTAAAGCTTCTTTGAGGGCTGCTTCTTCAGCATCTCCCAATACTTTGCTGCCTTGTACTGCTGAGTAGTAGGAGTTCTTACCAGTCTTCAAGTATTCACGGAAACCTCTAACAAAGCTGGTAACTTGGTTTACAGCAATGTCATCTAAATAACCGTTAATACCAGCGTAGAGAATCGCTACTTGTTCAGCTACAGATAGAGGATCGTTTTGGGGCTGTTTCAACAATTCCCGTAAACGTACACCACGAGCTAACTGATCTTGAGTAGCTTTATCTAAGTCAGAAGCAAATTGCGCGAACGCTTGTAAGTCGTCAAACTGAGCCAATTCCAGTTTAATCTTACCTGCTACCTTCTTCATCGCCTTGGTTTGTGCCGCAGAACCTACACGGGATACGGAGATACCGGGGTTAACCGCAGGACGGATACCAGAGTTGAACAAGTCAGAAGATAAGAAAATCTGACCGTCAGTAATAGAAATTACGTTGGTAGGAATGTAAGCGGATACGTCACCAGCTTGGGTTTCAATGATAGGTAATGCAGTCATACTACCTTTACCTAATTCATCGCTGAGTTTAGCAGCACGTTCCAACAAGCGAGAGTGAATGTAGAATACGTCTCCAGGGTACGCTTCCCGTCCGGGTGGACGACGTAACAACAAGGACATCTGACGATAAGCCTGAGCTTGCTTAGACAAATCATCATAAACAATCAGGGTCGCTTTGCCTTTATACATGAAGTATTCAGCAATAGAAGCGCCTGTGTAGGGAGCTAAGAATTGTAAAGTTGCAGGGTCACTGGCGTTAGCGGCGACAACTACGGTGTAGTCCATCGCGCCTTTTTCTTGTAAAGTTTGGACAACGTTAGCAACGGTGGAAGCTTTTTGACCAACGGCTACGTATACACAAACTACATCTTCACCTTTTTGGTTAATGATGGTGTCAATAGCGATCGCAGTTTTACCGGTTTGGCGGTCTCCGATAATCAACTCACGCTGACCCCGACCTACGGGAATCATCGAGTCAATAGCGGTAATACCAGTTTGCATGGGTTCATGTACAGAACGACGTGCAATAATACCGGGGGCTGGGGATTCAATCAAACGACTTTCGCCAGTTTTGATTTCGCCCTTACCATCAATAGCGCGACCCAAAGCGTCAACAACACGACCGATTAAAGCATCACCTACAGCTACTTGAGCAATTCTACCAGTAGCGGTAACGGTGCTGCCTTCTTGGATATTGCGGCCTTCACCCATCAATACCGCACCAACGTTATCTTCTTCTAAGTTTTGGGCGATACCAACAGTACCATCTTCAAATTCTAGGAGTTCCCCAGCCATAGCTTTTTCTAAGCCATAGATCCGGGCAATACCATCACCAACTTGCAGTACAGTACCAACATTAGCAACTTTGACTTCCTTGTCATATTGCTCGATTTGTTGTTGGATAATGCTGCTGATTTCGTCAGGTCTAATTGAAATGCTCATTATGCCTATTGTTCAGTGTTCTTTCAAGACAAAAGAAGTTTTTGGTAAACGGTGATTGGTGATTGGTGACTGGTGACTGGGAAGAATATGATTAATTACCCATTACCCATTACCCATTACCCATTACCTAACCATTAGTTAAGCGCAAAGAAAGGCGACGTAGTTGACCACGTAAGCTGGCATCAATAACTTGAGAACCGACTTTGATCACCACACCACCAATTAAATCGGTGTCGATTTTGGTTTCAATTTCTACTTCCCGTGCTTTGGTAATAGAAAGAACCTTTTCTTTCACTGTTTGCAGTTGTGCATCTGTCAAAGGAACAGCAGAAGTTACTTCTGCTAAAACCGTTTGATTCAATTCCCGTAACAGGTTTACATACTGCTGTAAAATTGGCTCTAGAAAAGAAATTCGTCTTCTATCAACCAACAGCAAAATGAAATTTCTCAGATAGGGGTTAACACCTTCCCCTAACAATTGTTTGAGGAAATTCTTTTTGTTTTCTGGTTGAATAAAGGGGTTATCCAAAAAGTTTTGCAATTCCCCAGAACCAGAAATCAAACTAACTAGAGTCCGTGCATCTGCACCAAACTCTTCTGTCAAATTATTTGCTTGAGCAACGGATAACAAAGCCTGTGCATAAGGCTGGGCTACTTCTGCTGTAGCTGCATTACTTTTCATGGTTTCTAACCTCCCAATTGAGCGATGCTACGGTCAATAATAGTTTTTTGAGCATCCTCAGCAATGCCAGTCTTGAGTTCAGCTTCCGCCTTTTGCAGTGCTTGAGCTACTACTTTTTGACGCAATTGAGAAATTACACGCTCTAGTTCTGCATTCAAGTCAGCCGCACCAGCAGCTTGCATTTTCTCAATGTCAGCAGCAGCTTGAACCAAAATAGCCTCACCAGCAGTTTTTGCACTTACTTCTGCATCAGCTTTAATTCTGGTAGCTTCAGCTTGAGCTTGCGTTAGCTTTTGTTGCGCTTCTTGCAATTGCTTTGCAGCTGACGCTGCTCTTTGCTCTGCACTCTTAATTGCTGTTTCAATATTTTCTCGACGAGATTTGAGGGTATTACCCAAAACCTTACGTCCGAAAACAAACAGTACAGTAATAATAATGGCAAGGTTAATTAGGTTGGTCTCTAAAATATTAGTATTTAGACCAAAACCACTATGTTCTGCTCCCTCTGCCAGTTCACCTCCGACGGCGGCTGCTTCCGCCATCAATAGTACAAAAGTCCCCATGATTTTCTATCCACAACTGCGCTGCCAAATTCAAAATCTATTGTCAGTTTCAGAAGGCAAGAGGCAAGAGGCAAAAGGCAAAAGGCAAGACTTTTTGATTGATATTCCTCCTATTCCCTATTCCCTATTCCCTATTCCCTATGAATAGTGACAATTCTGCGAGTTAGCGTTGGCCTATTAAGTCAGCACCTAACAGCTTCTCTAGTATTTGGCGACTGAGGGCATCTACCTGAGCTTCTAAGGAAGCTAAAGCTTGTTGTTTTTGCTGCTCAATTTCACCAGCTGCTTTTTCTCTTTGTGCTTGGGCTTCTTGCTGCGCGGCAGCTATTTTCTGGGCCGCTGTTTTTTGCGCTTCTGCTTGAGCTTGGGCAATAATCGCTTGTGCTTGTCTTCTTGCGCCGGCTAGTTCTTGTTCATACTGCTCGGCTAACTTTTCCGCTTTTGACAAGCGTTCTTGGGCATCCAATTGATTGTTACGGACATATTCATTACGTCCATCAATGGCTTTACCCAATGGTTTATAGAGAGTTGCATTCAATATCAGGGCTAAAACTAGAAACTGGATTGCCATCAAGGGCAAAGTCGCATCTAAGTCAAACAAGCCCCCTTCTTTGGCAACTTCTTCTACTGCCAATAAGGTGATCCAGTGTGTCATCGTTGCTTGTTCCTATCTATGATTGTAGTCCTGAGTTATGATTGGTGGATGTTATGAGTTATGAGTTAGTGAGTCATTAATTCAACTCCTAACTCCTAACTCCTAACTCCTAATTTTTGTCACTCAGCACTCAGACTGTGTACTCAGACTGTGTACTAATTATGCGAAGGGGTTAGCAAACAACAGTACGAGAGCAACTACTAGACCGTAGATGGTTAACGCTTCCATGAACGCCAAACTGAGCAACAATGTACCGCGAATTTTACCTTCTGCTTCAGGCTGACGAGCAATACCTTCCACAGCTTGTCCTGCTGCGTTACCTTGACCAATACCAGGGCCGATTGCAGCCAAACCAACAGCGAGAGCAGCAGCTAATACGGAAGCAGCAGAAACTAATGGATCCATGATATTCTTTCCTTACTTTATACAGTGGTTAGTTGTTGAACTTGTAGAGTTGTTTAGTAGTCAGCTATCAGTTATCAGCTTTCAGCGATCAGATGTTGTTTTTTGGTTGACTGCTCTCGGTTGACTGTTGACTACTTTCTGTCACCTGTCACCCATCACCTGTCACCTCATAACTGTCACCTGTCACCTGTCACCTGTCACCTCATGACTGACTTTTGTCATCTGAGGGGTTTAGTGATGTCCCTCATGCTCTTCGCCATGATGATCTTCCATCGCTTCACCAATATAGGCGGCGGCGAGGGTGGCAAAAATTAGGGCTTGAATAGCACTTGTGAATAATCCCAAGGCCATTACTGGCAATGGTACAAATAGAGGCACTAGCAACACTAGCACGCCTACGACCAATTCATCAGCTAAGATATTACCGAATAAACGGAAGCTTAGGGAAAGAGGCTTGGTGAAATCTTCAATAATTTTGAAGGGCAACATGAAGGAAACTGGTTGCACATAGTTGCCGAAGTACCCTAAGCCTTTCTTGCTGAATCCAGCATAGAAGTAAGCTAATGAAGTTAACAGTGCTAAGGCAACTGTTGTGTTAATGTCGCTGGTGGGAGCGGCCAGTTCACCTTCTGGCAAATGAATTAGTTTAAATGGAACTAATGCCCCTGACCAGTTAGACACGAAAATAAACAAAAACAATGTGCCGATAAATGGCACCCAGGGGCGATATTCTTTTTCGCCGATCTGGTTTTTTGCTAAGTCCCGAATAAATTCTAGGGCAAATTCCATCAAGTTTTGAATGCCGCTAGGAATGCGTTTAACGTTGCTGCTTGCCAAGATGGAAACCAGTGTTAATACGCCAATTACAAACCAGGAGGTGAGAAACACCTGTCCATGTAGCTTTAAGTTGCCTATTTGCCAGTACAGATGTTTACCCACTTCCAATTCTGCCAATGGAAGGGAGTAAAAGTTCAGAAAATTCAGCATTTTCTTGTTAGTGGGATCGCTTCTCTCATCTTACTGGAGAAACAGAGCGTTTTAAGGTTGCCGGAGCTTTGTGGAGTCAGATATAAACGCCACTCTAACTACATAGATGATGAGTGTGGCTTTATAGGTGAGAAATCCCAAGAATATGGGCATGATTTCCAGTTGTTTCAACTTTGATGCTAACAAAATCAGGATGACTAATAAAGCTAACCTGGTTTTACTCAGCTTTTGTTTCTCTGTACCTAATCGCTCTACATCTTTGGCCAACATCCTCAAGTAAAGCACACCTGCACACGCCCCTAATAAATAATTTAGAGCAATGTTGAGGGAATAGGAAACCCAAACAGAGATGAAAATGACCCCTGTTAACACAAGCGTGATTACCAACAACTCTTGATAGAGTTGATAAAACTCCTGCATGGAGGAGCTTGCTGGCTGTTTTTCTTCAGAACTAGCTTGAGTATCTTGTTCTGTTGTCGGAGTGGGTACAATTTGTTCTTCTGACAAGCTCACGGGACTTGAAACCAGTACAGCTAAATAGGGTGACTGCACATTCAGTCAGTTGAATCATATCACGCTCTGGTAACAATACTTTAGAAAAAAACAATTATCTTATTTTTTGGTGATTGGTGACTGGGGACTGGTGATTGGTGACTGGGGACTGGGAAAATACAAATAATTTTCCCTGCTCTCTGCTCTCTGCTCCCCTGCCTCTTCTACACTCTCTCGCTAGGTGTAGGGATGAGTAGTTGATGTTTTATGAGGTTTTAGACTACGTTTAAGTATAACTACTGAACTTTAGACTAAAAACACAAAATGACTCAGGGAAGCTGAGTTGAAAAAAAGCAAAGTAAAAAATTCAAAAAATGAGAAATCAAGCAGTTTTTGGCTGGGCTTTACGTGAAGGTGAAGTACGCTTTTTAACGATAGGATAGCGAATTCTACGTTGTCTGTTCTGTCCGGTCTTCCAGCCGGGAGATTTACCCCGTGGTTTTGGCGGTTGGGCAGGAGTGGAAACCCTGACTAAAATCCCAGGCATCGCTTGTGCAACCCTTCCAGGGGTAAGTTTAGTGATTTGTTTCTGCCACGGGAGGGGATGATCATTGACGATATCACGAGCCAGCCATAACTCCCAAGTGATGAGCGGCATTAAGTCACTCCATCGGTCACATTGAGACTGAGTTTTTGTTGTTTGTTAACTTCTGCTTCTCGATAAGCTTTCGCTACTTCATGCTCAACATTAATAGTAATTGTTTCCATCATTAACTCCTAAGCTAAAAATTAAAGGGTCTTCATTACATATTATGCTAGATTGCGTTCACAAAAACCATAAAACCCTTATGGTATAATAAATACGGGCATTATTTATTAACATTTTAGGTATTTTTCATGGGATATGGCTTTTTGCCTTTATTTTTAAACACATTTTTGATGTTTAATTAATAGTTTGGCATACTATGTACTGAAGAACCAAATTAAACACTGTTGTCTTTATTTTTGTCCTGATTTTTGTCCTGATTTTTCTATTTTATCACTACCTCAAGATTTGAGCGATCGCCTATTCTCAATATACGACAAATCAAATACAAAAAACAACTAGTATAAAACCTGATGTAATCTATCCTTAAATCCTGGATATTATCTCGACTTACTTCGACATAGTTCGACTGCGCTCACTAACCGCTCAGTACAAGTCGCGGTAGTTGAGCGTAGTCGAAACTCGATAACCACCTGATTATGACAAAATTTGAACGCAGATGAACGCGGATTTTTAATTTTTAATTTTTAATTTTTGACTTTTGATTTCCCGAAGGGTGTCCTGATGCTGACAAAATCATTCATTTATCAGCTTTCAGTAAACTGATTACTGATTACTGATAGCTGAATACTCACACAGACTTTAACCTAGCAAATAATAACTCTACTTTATCTAAATCTTTATCTCCTGGTGAACGTTCTACACCACTAGATAAATCAATTCCATCGGGATGAATTTGACTTAAAGCTGTTAAAATATTATCTGGTGTTAGTCCTCCTGCTAAAAACCAAGGACGACTAGGTTTATAAGCTTGTAACATTTCCCAATCTAATGTTTTTCCTGTTCCTCCTAATTGTTGGGGATGGTAAGCATCTAATAGTAAAGTATCTACATAGTCAATATAGTTAGCTGTGGTTTCTAGTTGTTGTAAATTTCTCACTCGCAAAGCTTTAATAATTTCTATGTTTGGTAAAATTTGACGTAATTGATCACAAAATTCTGGTGTTTCATCTCCGTGCAACTGTACACCCGTTAAGTTAGATGTTTGTACAGTCTCACTAATTTGTAAAATGCTGCTGTTGGCAAAAACACCAATTTTATCAATATGATCTGGTAGTGGTGCTACTGCTGCTTGTATCTGTTCTATGGTAACGTAGCGTGGTGAAGTTGGCACACAAATAAATCCTAGTGCGGTTGCACCTAAGTTAGCTATAGCTAAAGACTGCTGTGGTTGAGTAATTCCGCAAATTTTAACTCGCATTTAAGTGTGAGATAAGTTTAATAAATGACGGGGGAAATTAAAAATAATTACAAAAGTACATTAATTTAAAGGAAAAACTTTTGCTTTGTCCTAGCTAATTCTATAATTTTGTAGGTTTGGATTCATTTTTCATAATAGGAGAATACATCTTGTTATCATCTATTTTATTAGCAGCAGCATCCGTACCCGCTACACCTGAGTGGAGTCCTACAGTTGGTATTATTATCAGTGCCAGTTGTTTGGTGGTACTTTTACTCAGTTTGGCAAGTAAAGCGCCCAAAGTAGGACCCCAAATGCCTTTACTTCCCGTAAGTGTAGCAGGTTTTATCGGTGCAATGGCTTTTGGTCATGTAATTGGTATTGGTATTGTTTTAGGACTGACTAACATCGGTCGTTTATAAGTTTAATTTAATGCTCTTTTACTAGAGAGTAACTTAAAAATTCGGCGGTAGGTAAACATTAACTTACTTACCGCTTTTTTATGTCTGGGGACTGGTGACTGGGGACTGGGGACTATGAGACAATGGAAAATTGATAATTGATAATTGATAATTGATAATTGATAATTGATAATTGATAATTGATAATTGATAATTGATAATTAATAACTTCTACCTCCCCTACCTGCCCTACTTCCCCTGCCTTCTGCTATGGTGAGAAATATAAGAAATATATAAATAAATTGATGTAATGCAAAAAAATTGGCAAATTGGATCTTTATTTGGCATTCCTCTGTTTTTGGACTCCCTATGGTTTGTAATTGTTGGGTTGGCAACTTTAAATTTTGGGGTTGCTTACCAAGGATGGGGAACTGTCACAGCTTGGAGTGCAGGACTGGTAATGGCACTGCTGTTATTTACTTCTGTGCTGTTGCATGAGTTGGGGCATAGTTTAGTGGCGCAGTCCCAAGGAATTAAAGTTAATTCCATTACGCTGTTTTTCTTTGGTGGTATTGCAGCGATAGAGGAAGAGTCAAAAACTCCAGGTAAAGCTTTTCAAGTGGCGATCGCTGGTCCTGCGGTAAGTATTATCCTGTTTTTGTTGTTAACTCTAGGTTATCAAGTGATTCCTGATACTACATTATTAAATGTTATGGTCAGGGATTTAGCAAGAATTAACTTGGTTGTGGCTTTATTTAATTTGATTCCTGGTTTACCTTTGGATGGGGGACAGGTATTAAAAGCAGCACTGTGGAAAATTACAGGCGATCGCTTTCAAGCAGTACATTGGGCGGCTAAGTCTGGACAAATTTTAGGTTATTGTGCGATCGCTTGCGGATTTGCTCTAGATTTCTTTACCCAGGAATTGGTAACAGGTTTGTGGATTGTATTATTAGGTTGGTTTGCAATTCGTAACGCTAATACCTATGACAATGTTACCACCCTGCAAGAAACTCTGATTAAACTCCAAGCGGTTGACGCAATGACTCGTGATTTTCGCGTAGTTGACGCAAATAAAACATTACGGGAGTTTGCGGATTTATATCTTTTAGATACATCTTTTCCCCATACATCACACATTGCACATACATATTTTGCTGCATCGGATGGACGTTATCGGGGTTTAGTGAAAATTGATGATTTGCGGATCACGGAAAGAAGTCAGTGGGAAACTGAAACTTTGCAAACTATTGTTCATCCTCTGAACACAATACCCACTGTCAGCGAATCAACTTCTTTAGCAGACGTTATCAACAAACTAGAAAACGAGCAGCTACCCCAAATCACCGTACTTTCTCCCGCAGGTGCGGTAGCTGGTGTGATTGATAGGGGAGATACTGTCAAGTGTTTAGCACAAGAGTTAAATTTGCAAATTAGCGAAGGGGAAATAAAGCGGATTAAAGAAGAAGGGACTTTTCCCCCTGGTTTGCAGTTAGGGGTAATAGCAAAGTCAGTAGGTGAGAGGTGAGAGGTGACTGGTGATTGGGGACACTTCGACAAGCTCAGTGCATCGCTGGTGATTGGGGACTGGTGATTGGGGACTGGTGATTGGGTGAGAAAAACTAAGTCTTTATCCTGACTCCTGATTCCTGTACGGGCGTTCGCGAAGCGTGCTGGAAGCATCAGCATTCGGAAAATAGCCTTGGACAAAAATTTATCATTAGTCGCCCCAATGCTTCGCCCCTACGACTCCTGACTCCTGACTCCTGCTCTAAATTACAATTTGCCAACTATTTATTAAGCTCGACGTTCTAAAGGATTAGCCACATAATTAAATGTTGGTTCAGAGTCAATACTTTTCGGTTAAGCCCAAAAAATAGAATTATGTAGGTTGGGTTGACGTTAGGAAACCCAACATTGATAGGCTTTTGTTGGGTTGCGCTATCGCTTAACCCAACCTACGAAAACTCGACTATTTATTAAGCTCGACGTTCTAAAGGATTAGCCACATAATTAAATGTTGGTTCAGAGTTCCAAGGACCTCGTTGATCTGGCTCAGTTCCATTTGTAGATAAGTTGTAATAAAGAGAAACAGTTTCATCTGGTTGAATATTACCAAACATAGGATCAGTCAACTTACCCAAAGAATCCAAAGCTTTCATAAACATTTGGGTATGCGAAATTTCTCTTGTTAACAAATGCACTAAAGTATTTTTAGTTCCTTGATCGGTTGCCAGTTTAATTAACTCCTCATAAGTTTGCCTTGCGCCAGCTTCTGCGGCAATATTCGCCCGTAAATCTCGAACTACATCACCACCTTCATTCAAGTAATTTGCAGTCCAAGCATGACCTTGACTATCAAGAAAATGAGGTCCTATTCCGCGAATAGCAAAAAGAGTGCTGTTGTAAACTTCGGTTTGGTCGGTATTTTTTGTATGAGATTCTATGAGTTTACCAACCATTTCTAAATGACCAAATTCTTCAATGGCAATATCTTGGAGCATATCCCGAATACCAGGATTTTCTACATGAAAAGATTGCACCCAATATTGCAAAGCGGCTGTGAGTTCTCCAGTTGCACCGCCAAATTGCTCTAGAAGTAATTGAGCAAAGCGGGGGTTAGGTTCATCAACTTTGACAAAATGAATCGGTTCTTTTTTGTGAAAAAACATACAATACAATTAATTCAAATTTCCAAACAATTAATTCAAATTTCCAACTTCAAAACCCAAAATCTAAAATCCAAAATCCAAAATCCCGAATCCCGAATCCAAAATCCAAAATCTAAAATCTAAAATCTAAAATCCAAAATCTAAAATTGAATTTAGGCTCGGCTACTTCTTTGGAATAGCGTCCATAAATAAATCGCAAGTATCGCGCCAATTATTGCCACCAAAAGACCGGGAATACTTAAAGTTGCAGACGCAAATTGTAGAGTACCAGTGCGGAGGAGTGTAAATAAAGTTCCACCGATAAAAGCACCTACAATACCTAAAATTATTGTTGAGACAATGCCACCGCCTTGATGACCAGGATAAACAGCTTTGGCAAGCGCACCAGCTAATAGTCCTAAAATTATCCAAGCAATAATATTAATCATTGCCGATTACCTCTATAGTTTATACTGTATCAAATTTATTAGTATTGAAAGATAATTTTTTCTACCTGTTGATATATTTATTTAAATCAAAAGTTGTAGATAAAGGATTCAAGCTATCATAATTGTTAATTCCTGTTAATGCCATCAACATAAAAATATACCCCAATTATTAGATAATTAGGGTATTTAACGAATTACAAATTACCAATCACCAATTACCAATTACCAATTACCAATTACCAATTACCAATTACCAATCACCATACTCAAATAGCACGAGAGAATTTTGTTTCTTTAATTCTGCTATGAGTATCAAAATTAACGGCGATATTTCTCACCAATAATCTACCAGTATCGGTAATTTGGATTTCGTCGGCTAATAAATTGACCAGTCCATCATCTTCCAGAGGTTTTAATTCTTCTAGTTCCTGGGCAAAATATCCATCAAAATTGATGTGATATTTCTTTTCAATGTCTGATTTATGTAACTGGAAGTGAGACATAATAGACATAATTACATCCCGTCTGATGATATCATCTTGGGTTAATTTAATGCCTTTACTGGTGGGAAGAATACCTGCTGTTACAGCTTGATAATAGTCCTTTAAACCTTTATGGTTTTGAGCATAGGCATCTTCTAACATACTAATAGATGTAGAACCAAAACCAAAAAGTTCGGTTTCTGCGTGAGTTGTATAACCTTGGAAGTTGCGTTTGAGAGTACCATTTTGTTGAGCGATCGCTAATTCATTATTAGTTTTCGCAAAATGATCCATACCGATAAACAAATACTCGTTATTTGTTAATTCTTCAATGGTCATTTTCAGGATATCTAACTTTTCCTGAGCGCCGGGTAATGTAGCCGGATCAATTCTTTTTTGTACAGGTTTCATCCAAGGTACATAGGCAAAATTAAACACCACAACTCGATCAGGATCTAGAGCAATTGTCTTTGTGACAGTTTCTCTAAAAGTATGTAGATTTTGGTAGGGTAAACCATAAATTAAATCTACATTTACACTAGCGAAATTAGCCTCTCTAATCCAATCCATTGCCTCAAACAGCATTTTTTCTGGTTGGATACGGTTAACGGCTTTTTGTACTTCTGGGTTAAAGTCTTGGATACCAAAACTAATGCGATTAAAGCCAATATTTCTGAGAAATAGAATATATTCTCTACTGATATAACGGGGGTTAATTTCAATAGAAACTTCTGCATTTTCATCAATAGTGAAATAACGATTAATCTTATCCCACAAAAATTCAACTTGCTGCATTTCCAAATAATTTGGTGTTCCACCACCCCAGTGAATTTGCAAAACTTTGCGGCTGGTATCTATTAATTCGCTGGTATTTTGGATTTCCTGCGCTAAATTTTGTAGATAAGGTTTGGCAATATTCTTATTGCCAGAAATCACCGTATTACAGCCACAGAAATAACAAGCACTCTGGCAAAAAGGAATGTGGAAATATAAAGATAGGGGCGTTTGACGTTGATTAGAATTAATGATGGCTCTTTCAAAGTCTTGGGCGGTAAATGTTTCAGTTAATTCTGTAGCGGGTGGGTAGCTAGTGTATCTGGGTGCGCGGGTGTCATACTTTTTGATCAGGTCCAAATCGAATTTGACACCAGGTAATAGAAAGACCATCAAAACCTCCGAGTTACTGTTAATTGAATGCCTAGTAGTTGCACTAAGTTTGAATTGGGTTTGAGTTGGGTGGGAATTTGTAGATTGGCAATAGGTTAATATTTATCTTTTGTTACCAATTGCCAAAACATTTGTATGTTTAGCTTCAAATAATGAAACTAAAGTGAAACTAAATAGCTAGGACTTACTGCAAGAAACCCGGTTTTGATTTACAGCAGTTTTCATGTCTTTAGACCACAGTCAGGGCGAAGCATTCGGACAATTAATTATCGGTTTTTACCTAAGACTATCATCCGAATGCTGATGCTTCCAGCACGCTTCGCGAACGCCCCTACATTGTTGACGCGAAACCTAAATCAAAATGTGGTTTATTTACCTGAAA
>NZ_JAQMTI010000147.1:0-33965 GCF_028329225.1 Sphaerospermopsis kisseleviana CS-549
AAGGATTTGAGGATGTCTTTGACAATCTTGGGAAATGAATTTATAATCATGATCAAATCAATATTTTGATATAGCTTGCTCAAATTTTAATATATTTTGGGCTATTTTTATCACAGATTTCTTAACATTCAACACTTCTGGTAATAAATATAAGTATTTTTTGCTGTGGGGAATCAATTTTTGAATAGGAGATTTTTTGTCTTGGCGATATAATTCACTCGATAAAGTTATAAAATAAGGCAGCATATAAATTACTCGATGAACGTAAACCCCACTATTCAAAACCAGAGATAGTGCAAATAAACTCGCAATTAATAATGCTTTATCTCGACGAGATATACAGCTAATTACAGCTAATATGGGAAGAAAAGGGCTATTTTTAAAACTTACAAAAAGATTGATAATAGCACTCAAACCAAAACCCCCAACTCTCTCGCTAGTAAATTCAAGAAAATTATTAACTAAAATTCCCAACTGTCCTGTGATAGGAATTATGATTAATATACCTGTTATAATTACTGCTCCAGCAAATATTGCAATTAATTGCACACCACTAGTTAAACTATCTGTTCCCTTGGTGGTGACATACAACAAAGATAATAATTCCACCAGGATAAGTGGATACAGAATTAATGCACTTGGCCAAATAAAAACAGCTATGACGGATAAACTTCCCGCTAGACTAACTGGAACAAGGTTAGATTGGTGATTGTGGATACTGTCAATAGATAATCTCAGTAGCCAACAAGCTGCAAAACATATTGCAATTACCCAGCAGTCAATCCTATCTCCACGATAACTTTGAACAAATAAAGGATCTAGTAAAAGAGCAAGTCCCAGTAAAGCCGCAATCTTGAGAGGTACTTGGCGACTTGACAAATACCCCATAGTTGTTGTAGCTGCTAAACTGGCTCCTATTAAGCTCACAATTCTAGGTCCGACTATAGAAAAATGGGTGGCTTTAAAAGCTAACTCTTGCACTAAGCAACCTAAGTAAAATAGAGTGAGATATGGCCTATTATTGGCAACGTCCCAATTCATTCCCCAATCTGTATTAGAATTTAAAAAAGTACGTCCATAGTCAATTATTTGTACTTCGTCTTGCCAAATAGTTGGTGAGACAGTTAAAGTCAGACAATGAATCAAGAATACTATAACCAAAATTACAAACCAAAGTACCCAAAAGTTATTCCTCAATTGACTTATCTTATTACTGACCCACATCTTATTTAACTCCAGATAGAATGCTGTTTACTCTGTATAGGACTATTATTTGATTCTTGAAAAAGAGTATGATTATATAAGTGCCATAAAGCCATAATTAAATTAATAAATTAAATTAACAAATCAAACGAAAATCCTGACCCCTCTTCCTAGTACCTCTCGGCATAAATACGCCTACCTTTCACAAGTGTTTCAAATCACAGATTTTTCACCAACTGTAATGATGGGTTTACTTGCGCCAAGCTGTACTAGTCGGTTTTCAACCGACTTGAGCTTTTAGACTCTTAATTTATTCCCTGGCTTCCCCGTGTGGATAACTATCAACTCATCTTCTTAAAAACTCTTAACAGCCCCGACAATTATTTCTATCTGTGAAGTTGTCAACTCTGGGAACATGGGTAAGCGTAATAAACAATCAGACAGAAGATTAGTATGATCCATCTTCCCATTCACCCGTCCATAATGCTTACCACCAGGAGAGCTATGTAAGGGAACATAGTGAAATACTGCATTAATACCTTGTTCTTTGAGGTAGTTAATTAGCTGGGTACGGGTTTGTAAATCCTCTAGCAGGATATAATACATATGGGCATTGTGCTGACAGTCAGGGGGAATGATAGGACGGCGTAATTTACCGGATTTTTCTACAGGTTCTAGCAGTTGATGATAATAATCCCATACTTTGAGGCGGTTGGTAATAATTTGTTGTGCTTCTTCAAGTTGTGCATAGAGGAAAGCGGCAATTAATTCTCCTGGTAAGTAACTAGAGCCTTTTTCTATCCAGGTATACTTATCTACCTGTCCCCGGAAAAATTGACTACGGTTAGTGCCTTTTTCCCGAATGATTTCCGCTGATTCTGTGAATTGGGGATTATTGATAATTAAAGCACCGCCTTCACCGGCGATAATATTTTTGGTTTCATGGAAACTAAAGCAAGCTAAGTCACCAAAACTACCAAGGGGTTTTCCTTTATAGGATGACATCAGTCCCTGGGCTGCATCTTCAATTAACAATAGTTGATGTTTGGTGGCAATTTGTTGCAAGGTATCCATTTCACAACCAACCCCGGCATAATGGACGGGGACAATGGCGCGGGTGCGGTGTGTAATAGCTGTTTCTACTAGGGTTTCATCTAAATTGAGGGTGTCGGGGCGGATATCTACAAATACGGGAATAGCTCCCCTGAGAACAAAGGCGTTGGCGGTGGAAACGAAGGTATAACTGGGCATAATTACCTCGTCTCCTGGTTCCAAATCAGCTAAAATAGCTGACATTTCTAGGGCGGCGGTGCAGGAGTGAGTCAGGAGGGCTTTGTGGGAGTGGGTATGGGTTTCTAGCCATTGATGGCATTTTTTGGTATAATTACCATCCCCGGCAAGTTGTCCGGCGTGGTGAGCTTGGCTGATATACCATAGCTCTTTACCGGTCATGTAAGGTTTGTTAAAAGGTATTTTATTCATGGGTTATTGTTTGTAGGCAATTACTAACAAAGAGCCGCCCCAGGGAAAGGAAAAACCTAGTTTAATCAACCAGCGTTCTACATCTAAAATTTTCTCTAAGAGGTAATTTAAGGTGCCACTAATTTTTAACTCACTAGTGGGGTCATAATTTGTTGATGAGCGCTGATTGAGTCGAGAAAGTAGCATTAAGGGTAAGAGAAGAGAAACAAAAGAGGTAACTTTTACTACTTTAAATCCTGTTTGCTGTAACTTGGTGATTAAATCTTGTTTGATATAGCGCCGGACGTGGTGAGCGTAGGTATCAGCTTGACTCCATAACCAGGGATGTTGGGGAACAGTCAGTATTATACCCCCCCCCATTTGGAATAGCTTGATACATTTGTGTAAGTACATCCTCATCTTGTTCTATGTGTTCCAGAACGTCGAAAGCTCCAATAATATCAAATTCTTCCGCAAAGGGGATATTACGGGCATCCATTTGAAAAAGTGTTGTTTTACACAGGCGTTCGGTGGCAAATTGTAAGCCGGTAGTAAATATTTCACTACCGCAGGTGATGAGGTGGGGGAGGTGTTTTTCAATTCCCTGAAGGACAAAGCCAGTTCCGCAGCCAATTTCTAGGAAGGTTTGAGCGTGGGGGAAGTAATGTTTAATGGCGTAAATGATTAAGCGGTTGCGGGCGCGAAACCAGAAGTTTTTGGCTTCTAGTTTTGCTAGTATGGGGAAGGCTGAGGCCTCAAATCCTTCGCTGGCCGCTGCGAGTTGCGGTGCAAAGCTCTGGTGTCCATCTAATATTGGGGGTGTGTAACCACAGGCGGGACAATCCCAGTTAGGTTGGTTAAAATGATGGTGACATTGGGGGCAGATTTTCATCGAAAATTATTGTTTATTAAAAAAAATATGTGATTTTTCCGTTTAATCAGGTTTTATACATTCTATAATGATATGAGTATAGGGTATCCGTAATAAGTCATGACGGATGTTACAGGATGTATGTGGGGGGGGGAAGAAATTATACCCTAGATTTAAGTAACCTTTTTCATCCCTTACATTTTGTCCCCGGTCTTTAGATATAATCCATCTGGCAATGGGTGATTGATTCTCTGTGTAGCAAGGCTCAACGGCTACTAATCGGCCTCCGGGTTTCAAGGCAGTGTGAGCTAATTTAAACAGTTTTTCTGCTTCTATATCGTCAAGATGATGTAATACTCCAAACACTACAACAATATCAAAGTATTCTCTATATGTGAGATTGTCAGATGTGACTAGTTCACAGATAAAGGTTCCTTGATTGCCATAACGCTTTTTGGCATCACTAATATACTTTTCACTGGCATCAAATCCTATATACTCTACTTGGGGTAAGTAGGATAATAGATCAGCAGGTCCACAACCAATATCTAGTATGCGATCGCCACTATTAGTCCTAATATAATTTTTAATCAGAATATTATAGGCTCTATTCTGACCTAGTATTTTTTGAAATAAGCTATAAAAGAAAGGGATTGAAAGGATTGAGCGAATTCCTTGGGTAATTTGGGGCATATTAATTTTTTATTATTCTTTTGAGAGGTGGATTTCTACCCTTTGCTACCAATGATAATACCTAAAATAATTAATCCCAACCCTAGTGATTTGGGAATAGTCACGGGTTCTTTAAAGAAGATGGCGCTGAGGAACAGGACTAGGACAAAGGCTAAACTCATGAATGGGTAAGCATAGCTGAGGTCAAATTTAGTCATGGCGGCCATCCAGCTAATTGCTGCTAGGAATGCACAGGTAAAGCTACTAATTACCCAGGGGTTGAGTAGTAGTTTAATGATGTATTGTAGTTTGGCTATGTTGTCTGGGGGAAATGCTCCGGCCAGTTGCACTTGCCATTTAATGATGATTTGTCCGTAGACTGTAAATAGGATGCTTAAGAGGATGTAAAGATGATTCATGTAAAAATAATAAGTTTATAGGATGTTTTAAAATTAGCTATCTTTGTTAAGTCTAATTTTTTTAAATCGTTCATTAAAATTAGTTTTTTCAGTGAAATTAATTTTGATAGGTACCTTATATTCCTCAAGTCTATCTTTGCAGAATTTTCTAATCATTGCTCTTGCTTCTTTTGGAGAAACATGACGATTGATCACAATATCCGCCACTACTATTTGACCGGTGATTGCACTCTTCTCGGAGTAAACCATACAGTCTGATACTTCATCCATTTCTAATAGAACTGATTCCACCTCCATGGGTAAAACCTTGAGACCTCCTACATTAATTACTTCTTTATTGCGACCAATAATTTGAATATAGCCATTTTCTTTTTCTTCAACCAAGTCTCCCGTTTGGAACCAACCATCATCAGTAAAGCTATCCATACTAGCATTTAGATAACCTAAAATTTGGGTTTTACTTCTTAGCCACAATTCACCTGCTACTACCTTATATTCGATATTAGGATCATCTAGTTTGATTTCTAGACTTTCTGATGAGCGACTTTGTGTTTGAATAATTCCCGTTTCGCTTGTACCAAAAGTCTGCACAAGTTTTGTTTTTGTAAAAACTCTTTTCAATTTTTGCAAAAGACTTTTAGGCATTGTTTCTGTTCCATAAGTGATAATTCTTAGACTAGATAAATCATATCTTTCATTCACTTTATCCATAAGCATCATGTTTAAGAAGGTGGGCGAGGTTGGTAAAACATGAACATGATATTTCTGAATCAAAGATGCAATATAATCAGGATTACGATTCGCAGGTAATACCATAAATGCACCAGTGGATATAATATTCAATAGGGTATTAAGACCACCAATATGGTCAAACATAAGAAAAACTAGTATATTCAAATGCTTTAATTTTTTCCCATGATAACTCTCAACTAAAGTATCCAAGTCGTGGATCATAGCCTTAGGTTCACCAGTACTACCGCTGCTAAATAGTATTAAGCCTGATCGACCAGATGTAATTAGGTTTAAGACTAGTGGGTGATTGGATGAGTTGTTATTTCGAGTCAGTTTTAAAATTCCATCATTTATATAAGCAGTTACAGTACAACTAGCAACGTGTAACCGCTTGTTAATTTCTACTGGATTTTGACTGACAATAGGTACAATAATTACTTTCTTCTCAAGGAGTGCTAAAAATAACGCCACAGCATGAAAATTATAGTCTGCTAGCATCCCAACTACTTCGCCAGGTTTCAAGTGAGTATCGAGATCAGACATATAAATATTAATTTGATGATGTAAATCAGTATAATTATATTGATTAACTCCATCGGACAATAGTTGGCGATCGCCTAAAGAAAATAAGTGATGTTTTAACCAGGACATAAGTTACCCTATAACTCCACCTAGAAAAATGGTTTGACCTGTAATAAATTTACTCCGTTCTGAAATAAAAAAATCTATAACGTTGATTACATCATCAACATTTCCTAAACGCCGGATAATTTGTTGATTGGTTAATTCTTCTAATTTGTTTTGCGGAATATTACGGATGAGGTCTGTAGGGATAGGAGTTGGACCAACAGCGTTAACCCGAATATTAAATGGAGCCAATTCTTTAGCTGTTACCCTAGTTAAACTCTCAATAGCAGCTTTACTTGCTGTATAAACCGCCTCTCCAGCCAAATTTAATGGACTGGCAACTGTAGTGTAGTTAACAATACACCCTTGCTTGTGCTTCATCATCGCTTTTGCGGCTTCGCGGGTAAATAAGAAAGTGCCAAAAAAGTTAGTGTTAAAAATTGTATGAGCAGTTTGTAGAGGTGTAGTTAGCAAGTGATTCATCGCTGCTATACCAGCATTATTAAGCAAAATATCAATTTTACCAAAGGTTTTGTTTACCTGGTTAACCATTGATACTACAGCTTTTTCTTCCGAAACATCTAACTCAAAATGCAGATATTTTTGATGTTGAATGCTGGAAGCACCACGACTACAACCTGCAACCCTATTACCTAATGAAAGATAATATTCAGCAATCTCCTTCCCCAGTCCCTTTCTCGTCCCAGTAATAATAAAGGATTTTTCCATTACCCTATTGCTCAGATAATAATAAATCGATGTACTCGACTAATGTTTTAACACTCCTAAATGGAGATGTTCTCTGACTCATCGCGCGATCATCAGCTAGAATAATCTGAATACCAAATTCATCGCTAATCCGCTCCTCTAGTTCACCAATCAACATAACTATTTCCAGACTATCTAGGTTTTCTCCAAACAGCCGTGTTGATTGATTTGGATTAATTAGTATTTCGTTTGATTGCTCCAAACCTATTTCTTTAACTAGCTCAATCACTAAATCTAAGATTTTTTCTTTCTGCATTTTAATTGTTCCTAATTTTATTTTCTTCTGAAAGTTGTAATTCTAGCTTTAGTAAGTTTTTAGATCTGGGGCTAATTTTTTTAGCCGGGTTACCTACATATATTGACCATTCTTGAGTTGACTTTCTGACTACAGAAGCTGCTCCTACTGCTGTTCCTTCTGCTAAATCAACACCTGGAAATATTAAACTACTAGTACCGACAATACAATGTTTTCCTATGCTAATTTTTTTTTTAGTTTCTGATTTATACTGGATTGGAACTGTTGCGTTTGTTAAGGTTTCGCCACTATAGTCATCACTTTGAGTAAAGACATGACATCCGTATGCCAATGCTGAAAAATCATTAAAAATGATTCCTTCTGTTCCACCAGCAACATTACAAAAAACTGTTATGTGAACGTGTTTACCAATAAAAACTTTTCCAGAGATGACACAAAAATCATCAATTCTAGAATTATCATGAATTTCTATCAATTCAGGATTATAAATCGATGCTTTATCACTTATCTTTACATTTTTACCCACAAACTTAAAAGGTATTTTTAAAAGCTGTTCTTCAGTCAGATATGGCATTTTTATTTTCCTTATAATTTATTACTATTTAAAGAATAGACGATGCAAAATAACTGACAAATCGAAAACAGAAAGTTAATCTTGAATTAGTAAATATCATAGTTTACATAAAGTTACATTACTATCAGTTTTATTCCTGACTAAATACAAAGGTCTTTTTTTTGTCTGATCAAAAGTTTTCCCTAAATAAATACCTAGTATTCCCAGAATAGAAATAATAATCCCACCTAGAAAATACAAAGACACAATCAGGCTACTCCAACCAGTTACAGGCGAACCATAAAACACAAACCTAAGGGCAATATAAATACCATAGATAAATGACAAAGTAGAAATCAGAAAACCTAACTTAATACACAGGCGTAGAGGCTTGTCTGAATAGGCGATAATTGTTTCACTAGCTAGTTTCCAGAGTTTAGCGAAAGTATAAGTGCTTTTGCCCTCAAAACGCTGGTCATGGGTAATGTTAATACTAGCGGTGGGAAATCCCATCCAATCAACCAAACCACCAAAAAATCTCAGTTGTTCCCGCATTAAACAAAAGTTCTCGACAACTTGACGAGAAATAATGCGGAAGTTACCTACTTGTCCATCATATTGTAAATCGGTCAAGTAGTTAAAGATTTGATAAAACAACCATGAAGTAAGTCGCTTCAGGGGGGGATCTTTACGTTTACCTCTGCGAGCTAAGACAACATCATAACCTTCTTGGGCTTTTTTGTACAGTCGGGGAATTTCTTCTGGTCTGTCTTGCAAATCACAATCCATAACAACTACCCAGTCAGCGTCACAATGATCTAACCCTGCTGTGATGCCATAATGTTGGCCAAAATTGCGACTGAATTGAATTCCTTTTACCCGTGGGTCGATCTTACTTAACTCCACAATAATATCCCAAGAGCGATCGCCCCCACAATCCTCAACTAAAATGATTTCAAAATCCTGTGTAATCTCAGACAAGGAAACTTTGAGCCTTTCATAGAGAACATCAAGGCTTTTTTCTGCTTTATATACAGGGATGACAACAGATATATGAGACATTTGATGATGGTTGGAGTAAATGCAATTCTAGACTGGAGCTATCCCACAGATAATTTACTTCTGGTCGAACCCATTACAAGAGTATAATTGAATTTGTGACTGAGAAACATTCAACACTTTGTCAAAACCTAATTTAGTGGACTTAGTACAGATATCTTCCTGAGAAAGTGGACGATTCCAAGACTCTTTACTATATTCAGCCATACCAAAATCTTTAGTTAAATCACAGTCACTATTCTCACCTCGGACTCCATTCACCAAGGGTAATCCAGTCATTGCAGGAATGACAAAAGATTTATCCCAACAATTTCTTCTACCCTGTGGTTGCCAAAAGTCTGAAAAGTCATCTGAAATATGAATGGCTAAGTTATCACCTGGTTCTAATTTTTTGGATTCAGTTAATTTAGCAAGTTCCCCTTGGATGTAACCCAACTCGGTTTTGGTGTTGAGTATTTCCCAGTTCACACTGGGAGGAAAGAGTAACAACCGTGACTGATGCTGGATTTTACTTAAACCTCTCAAATCAGTCAATGAATCTGACTGAGACGAAAAAGAATCTAGAGTCATTACTAACCGATGAGCAAACCCTAACACCTTATCCTTGTGGCTACTTCCTCCCGTTCCCATGGACAATGAAAAAATTAAAACTAACCCTATCACTCCCCAACTAATAACAGGTGACAAAGGTTTAGGTTCATGGTCTACGGGATCTACAATGAATAGAAAACCAGTTTTGCGGTTGACTGACCAATAGTCAGCTACAGCAGCCAAGGTAAACAATAAGGTGACTAACAGCACTGGTTGCACAAAATAATGTGCTGAGGGTCCGCCGATTTCCAGTAAAGCTCCTGGTAGTTGAGATGCTAAAAATAGCAGTGTGAGGATGATCACTTGCGATCGCACCAGGAATTTTTCTTGATTCCTCTGCAACCAGTAGAATGGGATGATTAACCCTAAAAATACGATATTTTGCCAAATAAACTGACTTCTGTAAGCGCGTGCAAAGTGAAAAGGATAAAAGATGTTAGTCAGATTTCCAGCACTAAAGTTAAAGGCTAAGGCTAAACATCCCACAAAAAAAGCGATACCTAAAGCTAGTAACAGTCCTAGATATCGCCACTTCTGTTGATTTAGAGGCCACATTTTCGGGATAAACCCACAGAGGATGAGAAACAAAGCCAGTATCACCCCGGAAGAAATCTTTGCAGCGCCACAAGCTAGGACTGCTACCACGGACAGTGTTAGGGGTAAAGGGGTCAACCAGCGATTACTTTCCCTCGCTTTGTACAACCATCTTTGCCCTACTGGTATCATGGCTATAAATACAGGAAGGGAAAAATTATAGGATTCACTGGACAAAGAGAAATCCAGGATGCGAATTGCCAACAACCATAAACCTAAAAAAGTAAACCCACAAGCCACTAGTGTGGAAAGTGGAGTCGATAGCAAACACATGAAGACTAAAACTGTAGCAAAGAAAACCGCCGGGAGAAAAGCAACTAATTGACAAATACCTAATAATACAGGTGCTGATCCTCCTAAGATAGTAAGATTTGCCGCCACCCAACGATGTACACCAACATGATAGCTTAAAGGTTGTACACCATCTAATCCCGTTGATGGCGTATTAAATTTAGCCAACATCTGCACAATTGCAGAATGAAAAAGGGTATCTTGGTTAATGCCATTCGTATAAGTATTGATGTCTGCGAATACATAATTAAGAGTACCATTGACCACAAAAAAATAAAATACAGCCAGAATCATTCCCGCCCCTGACAGTTGCAGGGTTTTCATCACCGGTCGGTCTTGTGGGGATAAATATAATATGTAAACAAAGATAGTGGCGCTAATACCGAATATACCTAGAGGAATTAAACTCCATCCCCCTAGTAAGGCTACTGCAAATGGTAATCCCATAAACACCAGGGAACCTATGGGTAATATCCAGATCACATGGGAAACATATCGCCAAGCTAAAGCAACGCCGCCAAATAGTACACTAGGATAAACAAAGACACCCCACACCTGGCGAGTGATGGTAGAGTCCCAGGTGCGGAAGTGTAAAAATAATAGTGCGGTTACAAGAATATAAATAGTAAATAGGAAAGCTAATTCGCTCACTATTTGACTTTTGACGGCAAAATGTTCAAGTTTAGGTTCAGATTGTGACATAGATGCTTATTTACCTGTGTACTATATAATTCTATGTTAATAATGTATAATTAATGCAGTTGTATAAGAAATTATTATAGTCAGCAAAGTTTTAGAGGATGTTTGTCAAGTCATGATTAGTGCATCGAATATTGTTTGACCCCACCCCCTTCCTTACAAGGGTAGGTTTTTTACATTGTCGTGAAGGGATGATTTAAATCAGTTGTTTGATTTGGTTTGTGATGCTACTATCAGTTCATTGGTGGAAACTTTAAGGTTATTGGTAACTGCGAGTAGTAGTAGGGAAAAAGAGCGGGTTTTTTATCAGGAAATTACTGATTTTATTGATAATTTTTTTGATAAAATAGGTAAATTGCTGTGTCAAATTAATCGGACAATTCCATTATTCAGGGCGATCGCGCTGGGTTTGGGTGTATCCAGGTTGTATATAACCACAAAAATTGCCTCCCATAAACAATGATAGGACTTACGCAAGATGTGACTGAAAACCTTATTCTTGCGTAGGGGTAATTCATGAATTACCCCTACTTTCGTTTCCTTTTGCGTAAGTCCTGAATGATTTAAGGTCTGGTCAATCACCAAAAGTTCAAATTCTGGTGTCATTAGTCTCTGCAAGGACTAAATAGTATCAAAAAACACTTTTTCTGCTCATAGATGGGGATGATCACTGAAAGTTTCATTAGTTTTTTCCCTGTCAAAAGGTTAGCTAAATATTATTATGTGGTTGATAGTTGGGATTTTCAACGATTACCGTTTTGACCTAGGAAACTCGCTGGACGACTGTTAATGAGTCACAATGATCAATATCGTTCATCTTTGAGAATAACGTTTTGTGTATACTGGGCAGCACCAACGTGATCGATGTTTTTTCTTATCTAAAGAGTAAATTTTTTACCCGTTTTTTAAGCGAATTAATAGCAAATTGAGGATGAAATAAAATAAATTTAATACGAATTAATATTTGATAAACTAGATTACGGATTCTTAAAAATGATAGGGCTTCTATAATCCAGTATTTTATGTGATCAGTCGTTGAGCCAATAACAATCCAATTATCGTAATATAAATCCTTAGTGTTGTTACCCCACATTAGCCCAAACCACCTTCTGGGAGCAATGATTTTCTTTTTAGAATTGCTATTTAACCATGCCCCCCACCACCCGAAAGTACTAGTTGAAATAATATTGTGATCGCATAGAGTCATCATGCACAAATCAACATATTGATTATTACCTTCAACATATACTAACGAGCTTGATTTCACACAGTTTGTTCTTATATTTTGCTTACACCATGATATATCATCAGAAAAAATAACAAATTTTATGTTCTCATTTTCAAATAAAGACATTGCTTTTAAGTAATAGTTAAGCTGACAAAGCTTAATAGCATCTTGAGTAAATATGTTGTTATCTCTAGTAACATAATCCCCTCTACGAACATGAACTGCTACCAGTTGTTTTCCTTCTTTAATTGCTTGAATTTTTGACTTTGCAATTAACTCTATACCTTGCTGAAATTTAAATTCGCTGCGAATTCTTTCTTGACAGTTTTCAAAATACTTAAAAGATTGAAAAAATCCTTCAATGTCTGTATTGTCTTTTATAAGAAAGAGATTTTTATCAAAGGTATGTGGTTTTTCTTTAAAAGAAAAGACTTGACTTGGAACCAGTTTTTGATCAATTGCAGATAAAATAAAAGCTCTAGAAAGTTCAGTAGCGGTGAAATCTATTTGAAACTCATAGTTAAAATTTTCGGCAACTGCTACCAATGCCGCATATTGAAACATTTGGTTTCCTAACCGTCCTAGTTTTCCTATCTCAGTAAAATATATCATCTGGGAAATTTTAAAATTTTAGTTACTTTAACTCAGTTATTTTGTTGGTTAATGAAAGGATTTTTTGGGCGATCCGCTGATTTAAATTTAGTTTGTTGTTTCTTCTGAAAGAAGTCGAATGCCAAACTTGCTGTAACGAATCGAAGTTTTTGATAGGTTGAACATCTGCTAGAGTTAGGATTTGTTGAAGGAATATCGAAAACTTTTTTTGCTCAGAGAAAAAGCTATTCCAAGTAAGTAAACTTTTTATTCCTAACTGTTTTGCATTGGCAAGTTGCGATTTGAGAATTTCAGGTATACGCTGAATTTCTGATTCAGGAATACGAATTGAGCATGATGACCAATCAATTCCGACTTGTGGTATCCAGTCATCGGATATAATCACTGGACATCTACCAAGGGACATGGCTTCATACATACGATAGGTTGACGGGGATGATCCTCGAGGACAAAGAACAAAATGGCTATTTAAGATTTCTTGTAAGAAAACATTTTTTTCCAACTCTGTGTGAGCATAAAAGGCTGTATTTATTCTGGTTAGAATCCAGTCTTTATTTGGAGGAATTTTTCTGAAAATTCTTTCACGTATAGGATGGGATTTCGCAGATCCCCTAAATGAAAAAAGAAGATTAGGGCTAAATTCAAATTGATATTCCTTTCTAAACTCCACTAACTCCTGATTATATTCTTTAGGATAGCAAGATGCTATATGAAAATTTTTCATAAAATTATTTCGAGTCAAACCTGTATAGCATCCAGGCAAAAAACCGAAAGTTGTATCATCATAGTTTATGGTATATATTTTACCCGCATATCGCTTTATGAAATCATCTTTTTCAAGCCTTTTAATATAATCAAGATGTTTAAATGAGAAATTTTCAAAAAGAATAATAACATCGGCTATGTCAGGATCCTTGACAAAGTTAGTCTGAGGGTTGTTTTTCTCAAGCAAGTCATTAAGCCAGAAGTTTAGAGAAACGATATCAGTATCATTTGGACTCGCCAGGTAGATTTTTTTATTTGTATTTTCGTTCATCATCTTTATTTATTAGGACTTACGCAACTGGCAGAGGCGATCGCGCCCGGTCATCGGGATGCCAAGGGTCATACCAATAGTATTCACTTTTTTAACTTTGTAGAAGTTAGAACTTACGCAAAAGGGAACGAAAGTAGGGGTAATTCATGAATTACCCCTACGCAAGAATAAGGTTTTTAGTCATATCTTGCGTAAGTCCTAGAAGTTAGATTTTCCCAAAAAGAGTTTTTTAATGCATCAAATGTAGAAATGCGTTGGGCATGAACCGCAAGTACATCTGTGAGTTTGGGAAATTCTTGTGGCTCTACACACTCGCCACGAACTAGACTAGAGACTTGATAAAATTTACAGTAGCCGAAATTTCTCAGAATATTCAAGAGATCCGTTGATTTCAGACCAGCGATACGTTGTGCATCGGGATTTATTTCAAACCAGAGGAAGGGCTTGTACTTCAAAAGGACTGATTGAGAACCTTGAAACACCATGAATTCGGCTCCCTCAACATCTACTTTGATCAGATCAAGTTGGGATATTTTTGTCTCCTGTGCAACTTTGTCAAGGGTTTTCATTTCAACACTAATCTGAGTCGTGGTGGATGATTGACTAGTATGCTCTTTAAATAATGATCCAACACCCGATGACCGTTTGGGAATAGAAAATGTGGACTGTCCATTTTGATTTCCCACTGCTGTCTCAAAAATAGATATTTGCTGTAGTTGGTTAAGTTCCTTACTAGTTATTAAGGCTTTTGCTAGACGTGGTTGGGGTTCTACGGCAATAACTCGTCCTTCTGAACCAACTAGTCTTGACGCATATAAACTAAACATACCATGGTTGGCACCTATGTCAAAAAAAATGTCACCTTGGGTCAGTAACATTTCTTGCAGTTGAAATCCGCTGTATTTATTGGAAATAGACGGAATCGTATGCTGATATATTTCAAAATCCAACAGGTCAACAACAATCAATAAATTCCATTTGTTTATTTTGACCGGTAGTAAATTGTTGGATGAGACCGGAAACAAACTAAGATAGACTTTGATTAGATCAAATATCTTGTTTCCTCCAATAGTTCCCCCTTTTCTTGATTTGGGACCTCTTGAACACCACCAAAGCCACAGGCGACAAACAAAGGGAAACTCTACAAACTCTGGACAATTACTCCATTCAAGTTGATCTGAACTTAATTTGTAATTTTTCATCCACTTATTTTTGTTTAAAAGACTTTAAATATTCAAGAATCTGAAATGCATGAGATTTCCAGGTGTAACTGGTGCTAAATCTCTTTGCAGCACGGGCAATGTTCTTTGTCTTTTCCAGGTCTAATATCAAATTATTAATCACCTCTACAAATTCATCAACATCTCCCACCGGGCATAAATAACCATTGTTACCAGAATCAATATAATCATGCATTCCTCCCTCATCTGATGCAACAACACATAAACCACAAGCCATAGCCTCTAAGGGTGTTTTGCCAAATCCTTCATAAAAACTGGGAAAAATAAATATTCCGTGCTGGCTATATGTTTCTTTAAGTTGAGACT
Source organism: Sphaerospermopsis kisseleviana CS-549 (assembly GCF_028329225.1). Lineage (NCBI taxonomy): Bacteria > Bacillati > Cyanobacteriota > Cyanophyceae > Nostocales > Aphanizomenonaceae > Sphaerospermopsis > Sphaerospermopsis kisseleviana. The sequence goes on from NZ_JAQMTI010000147.1 coordinate 15,220, forward strand.
GGGACATCCAGTCTAAAAGCTGAACACGCTCAAGTATATGGGGCAAAATTAAGGTTCTTATCCTCCCATGATCTTTAGCAGAAGCTACCCAGGTAAACCTGATATTTGGATTTTCAATTAAGACACGGTTGATAATCTCAGCTAAAACAAAATAACCCTTAAAGAAGGCAAATTGACCCACATAGAGTAAATTCCACCATTTTCCTGGAGATGTATCGGTGTCTATCAATTCTGGCTGGTTTAACAATTCATCGGACAGTCCTTGAGGTGCTAAACAAACTTTACTTTGATCAACTTTGAAAAAATCAGTCAAAAATTTCTCATCCAAACTTGAGCTAACTATAATTCCATCGCAATATTTGATCACCTCTTGCCACTGACGATCTAGCAAACTTCGCAGAGTATATGTGATCAAGGGAGGATAACGAGATTCAGGAATATGATATTTCTGATGCCATTTTGGTAATACCTGATTAACTCTTAACTCAACACCATGACTCCGATTTAAAATCACTCCCGGAAAATTACTCTGTTTTAGTGCTTTACAAGCAAGGTAAGCTTGAGGCTGATCCAAAATAATTAAGTCGTATTGTTTAGCTTGAGTTGCCTTCATAACGGCCCGGCGGTAGGCTCTAGGTTGCTCTAACAAGGAATGGAGATTACCGTGAGCAATGCGCCTGGGTCCTAAATCATCAGCCCAAATTTCATCTACCTCATGACCAATTTCTCTCAATGCTTGGTTGGTGTAATAAACTGTTCCTGCGGCTCCAGAGTTAGGATCGCAAGGAGTATCGGCAACTGTCAGAATGCGTAAAGGAGAGTTAATCATCAATAGGGTATTGTGTGGACTTTAGCAAAGGGAAATTGCAGAATACTTTGCCCCAAACGAAACCATCCTTTCCAGTGCCAGGGACACAGACCTACTGTTTGCCATAGGTAGTTAACTGCTCGGCGATCGCCGTTGGTTAGTAATTGAGAACCCAAAAAATAGGCAGCTTGAGCAACAGCCAAGGGGTCAGGAGGATGTTTTTGCCATTTGTTGGCCAGGAGTTGGCTGCGTAGTTGTTTTGCTTCTTCTAGATAAACAGATTCTGATTGGCTGTTTAAACGGGCGGTTTTACACAGTTGACCCAGTTCTCCAAATCGGAGTTGTATGGCACGATTAACACCGGAGGTAGAGTTAATCTCCCTGCGGTGAAGATATAGTATCTGGGACAAGCTGGCAAACTGGGCTTTTTCTGCTATCCTTAACCATAGATCTGAATCTTGAGCAAAATAGAAATCAGGGCGGTAACCACCGACGGCATTGTACACTGATTTGCGAAACAAAACACTACCATGGGCACCCGGACCCTGGCGGCGATGAAGTAATTCCTGGGTGGCTATTTCAGGGCTTTCAGATCGTTGAATAATGGTCAGTGGCTCTCCTTCGGGTCCGATATATTGGGTAGAGCAGGAAACCATACCAATCTGTGGACTACTTTGGATTTTAGCCAATTGCAGCTCTAGACGTTGCGGGTGGGAGTAATCATCAGCATCCTGACGGGCAATGAATTCACCTTGGGCTTGGTTACACCCCCGGATTAAGGCTTGGGTTAGCCCAGTATTTTCTTGGTGAATCACTTTTATTCGTGAGTCCTGACTGGCTAGGCGATCTAAAATTGTTCCTGTTTCATCTGTTGAACCGTCGTTGATGATAATGAATTCAAAATCTGTGAAGGTTTGGTTCAAAATACTGTCTACTGAGGTTTTAACCCTCTGAGCATCGTTATAGACGCTCATAACAACGGAAATGATAGGCATACAGAAAGATTTTGATTTGGCTGAGTTTCTTAGCGGGGGGAAAACCGTAACCATAGGACTGTGAGAATGACTCCTAAACCAGCCGATAGTTTTTTATATTTTCCGACATCTAACGGCTTTTTTTCAAGGCTTCTGTCCAGGTTACTGCTCTTGGCCAACCCAAGACTTTTGTTAACGCTTTGAAGGTTCTTATTTCCCAAGGTGCATGGTGGGTAGCAACCATCTCAGTGGCAAAGCTGAGGGCTTCCTTAGCTTCTGCTATCAGTTGTCGTTCGCCGCATAGTCGAGCAATCCAGAACATTTTACGAGAAAATTGTTCTAGATAACTCCAATCAGTTAAGCCCTGGGATTTCATCCGCAGCCAAATCGATTTATGGGATCGGAAGAAATCACGGGTGAAGACTGGGGTAAATCCTGTTTTCATCCCACTGGAGCGATCGCCTTGATGGTCTCGAACAATAACGGCAACTTCCGGCACATGGACGGTTTTGACTCCTAACATCCCGGCTCTGAGATCGTGTTCCCAGTCTTCCATACAGCGGAAGTTACCCCACGGACCGATAGCATCGCAGACGCTACGTCGCCACAGAGGTGCATTGGTATCCCAGCCTCGTTGGGGCAAAAAGTCGGGAAAAATATTGTCAATTTTTTCGTGTGTTCTCGCCCAGGGTTTAATTTCACCTGTCACCATGTTTTTGCGTAGGGTAATACCGTAGGCTACCCCAGCATCAGGATTTTCTTGGAGGGCTTTGACCTGTAGCTGTAATTTTGTCGGTTCTAACAGGTCGTCTGAGTCTAGATATTGAATAAATTCTCCTTGAGCATGGGCTAAACCGGTATTTCTGGCGATGGACTGGCCGGAGTTTGGTTGGTAGATATATTGAATTACACTTGTGTCAGTAGTTGACAAAGAAATTACTAGATCCTTGGTTTTGTCCGTAGAACCATCATCAACAACCACTAACTCTATTGACTTGTAGGTTTGCTTCAAGACTGACTCAATGCACTCTCCAATCATCCTTTCCCGATTGAAAACAGGAATAATTATACTGACAAGTAAAGGTTTCATGACTTAATCTTAGGGTTTAGGAGGGTTTTGACTTTATGTTGACCTTTTTTATATCTAAACAAAGAAACCATCAGCCCTAAACCAGTGTGGTAAACAAACAGACCAGAAAGGTTGATAAAGGACAAGTCCACTGTTTAACATACCAGCAACATAACTCATGGAACTTTTTGCCATCACTAGGCAGTCAGCGTAAGCTAAATGATCCATAACGGAAAACACATTCATGTCAACAAAAAGTCTTACGTCCTCATCCTCAAGAATCTTTAAGTCATCATCATCGGAGTAGGAAAATATGTAAAATCTAGGACGGGCTTTTCTAAAGTAAAAACGTAGATGATTAATTAATGCCTGGATACACTGGCTTGAGGTATAACGCTCCTCGCCTCATATATATTGCAATATTGAAGTCAAATGGAGAGTAAACAAGTTGTGGATTTCTCCTCAAGAAAAAATGATTCCTTATATTGTCCAAAACATCTACAAATTCTTGAGGGTTTCCATCACTATAGCCATGGCAGTATAAAACACGTATATTTAGATCGTTTTTACTGGTAATAGCTTCATAAATTTTATCAACAATTGAATGATAATTGTCTACAAATAAATAGTCTTGATTATTTAATCTAGGACTGTATAGATTAGTAAGGTCTAGATAATTTTCCCACTTTGCTTCCCAAAGAGGATCATTGTTATAGTTATGCTCAACTTTAATCAGTGGCGTATGATGATATCTTATACCCATACTATTAGCAAAAACTATCGTTGAGATACAAGCATGAAGTTGTGCGCCGCCTCCGTCTCTTTTTCCCGCACAAGTTATACTTATTTTTGCTTTTTCATCTAGGGCGCTTTTTTTAATGTATTCAAGTTTTTGACTGGTTTTTTTTGCTTCTTAAACCATTAATATGCCGGAGATATTGTTGAAATAATCCGGATTTTTCTAGATTATAAAAACGGTTTTTTGTTAGCCTGTTCAATAACACAAATTCCATCCATATAGATAAGAAATAAGAAGATAGGACTTACGCACTGTACAAATTCACCATGATGTGCATGAACTAAAATCCGCCATTTCAGGCTTTTGACGATTAACTTCTGATCAATAGCGAACTGCTTGCAGCAGCGCCTCGCTATCGCTCAAAAATCATTAAAAAATCACGTTAAAATGCCTGAAACCCATACCTCATATTTGGTTGATCCTGTCAATGCGTAAGTCCTAGAAGAAATAAAATGCCATCAGTCAATGATGATAATATATATGTATTGTGATTATAACTATTACCAACAACGCCTAATTGCTTCAAATTCATCAATAACCGCAAAAATTTGTTTAGCATAGTCTTCAACTGTCCATTTTTGAGATCTTGCCAAGCCCTTTGCTATCAAGTTTTGACGTAAACTGTTATCTTCCCATAACAGTTTAATAGCACTAGCAATATCTTCAGGTTTTTTGGGGTCAACCAAAAAAGCAGCATCCCCCAATTGCTCTTGTGCACCTGGCACATCAGATGCAATTACGGGACAGCCCAAGGACATAGCCTCTAACGGGGGTAAATTGTCTGGTCCAAAAAAGGTCACAAATGTAAGCGCAAAGGCATTGCGATATAAAGGTGCCATGTCTTCTTGAGGGACAAAACCCAAAAAATGTACTTGACTTGACAAGTTTAATTCCTTTGCCATTGCTTCAACATAGGATTTGTGACCTGTGCCAGAACCAACAAGTACGAGTGGCAACGCCAGTGCGTATTTTTGCTGTAGAGTTTTAACCGCCAATAAAAGTCCAATGTGATTTTTATGCGAGCAGAACTGTGCAGGATAAAATAAATAGTTAGGGGGGATTGAATATTTATTCAACAAGTCCTCACTAGTTACGCCAACTGGTGATAGTTGGGGAGTGAAAAAAGGTATAACCTTGATTCTCTCAGAAGGCACCTGATAAAATTTCTCAATTTCAGCTTTACCCACCTCCGTGCCAGTGAGAATAAATGTGGCGCGCTTTAATACCTTAGAAAAGTAGTTTTCTCTTCGATCCCATGCTCCCATTGTACTTACCTCCGGGAAATATGGCTGCAAACGGTGCTGTAGATCCCAGATAGGGATGATATAAGGAACATCAAGTACGGGAAAAGTTTCTGGTGTAAGACTTAAATTCACTTGTACTTGATTAGCAATTAACAGGTCTAGTATGTATTTTTCATATAATTCCATTCCGGTTGGAAGGATAAATTTGCTACTTGGACTCCTGAGTTTACGGAAGATTTCTTGTACCAGTGCTAGTATTTTAGACTTAATTCTAGCTTTCAAAGACCAGTCAAGAGAAACCAATTCAAGGGATGATCCCAGATGTTTGGTGTAGTGATGACTACGTGTAAATAAAATGATCGTATGTCCTGACTCGGGAGCTAATTGCAAAAACGCTTGTAATAATTGAGATCCAAAAGTGTAAGCTCCTCCAGACTGGGGAGAAATTTGGGCGTTGACTAACAAACCGATTCTCATTTAATTCCTCACCACAAAATAAACTCCCCAACTATCGAAGCCTGGCAGTTTGTCAGTTAACCATTCTCCATGGCTAATTAACTCCATTTGTAGTTGATTTAAGATTAATTCTATTTCTGGCTTAAACAAATACCGCATTCTGTGGGTTTCTCGCAACTCATTCACTTCGTCAGTAGTTTTATCTCTAATAAAAACATGGTAATTTACATCTACCCAATTTTCATTGGGATACATTATTGGTTCCGCTATCCGGGTAACCAAAATCTGATCATCTTCTAGGCGTTTAACCCTAACAGTGGGCTTTTCTGTCAATACTGCTGGACCATACCACACATCAAAAATACAAACTCCTCCCAATTTAAGATGTTTTTTGATAGTGTTAAAAGTAGCTTGCAAATCTTGATTAGTGGTTTGATAACTAACAACATGAAACAAAGAAATAATGACATCAAATTGTTGATCTATGTCAACGGTTCTGACATCTCCTAGAGAGAATTTTAACCGGGAAGCTACTTGAGGATCAATATTGGTGAGGCGATCATTTGCCGATTTTAACATTTCTAAGCTGCGATCAACTCCATGAACTTGATAGCCATACTTAGCCAATAATTGAGCATGATGACCAGTACCACAACCCAATTCGAGGATTGTTTGTGCTAAAGGTACATGAGTTTGTATTAAATCGTGAATAAACTTAGCTTCTGCAAGATAATCCTTATCTTGATAAAGCAAGTCATAATAGCGAGAATAGTTGCCGAAAATAGTCATCAAATTAGTTACTTATTTTAATTACTTATTAACTCAGAATACTCCTGAGAGTATTTGTCACTGTCACAACTTGATCTTCCGTTAATGCCAATCCACTGGGCAAGTAAAAACCACGACGGGCTAACTTTTCTGCTACCGGACAGCATAGACCCTCAAATAGTCCCATTTTTTGCCAAACGGGCTGCTCGTGCATACACCAGAAAAATGGACGAGTACCAATTTTATAATCACTGAGTTTCTTCATCACTGCTTCGCCATCAAGGGGAATCTGTTCATCTAAAACAATTCCATACACCCAATAAATATTTTCTGCGTAGTCAGTTTTCTCTAGGGGTAACTGAATGCCAGGTATATCTTTTAATAAATCTGTATAAAGTTTTCCCATACTTCTCTTGCGAGCAACAAACTCATCTAGGCGCTCTAACTGGGCTACTCCTACAGCTGCTTGTAAGTTACTCATACGCATATTCCACCCTAATTCTTCGTGGACAAATCGCTTATGGGGTTGAAAACAAAGATTGCGTAAAGATTGACAACGTTCCGCTAACTGGGGATCGTCTGTAACAATTATCCCTCCTTCACCGGTGGTAATGTGCTTGTTAGGGTAAAAACTAAAGGTACTGATATGGCCAAAGCTACCACAGGGACGGTTTTTATAGGTTTGACCGTGCATCTCAGCGGCATCTTCAATTATATACAATCCATACTGATGAGCTAAATTAATTATTGGATCCATATCTACGGGCAATCCATAGATGTGAACCACCATAATGGCTTTGGTGCGGGGAGTGATTTTTGCCTCTATCTGGGTGACATCCATATTCCAAGTGAGGGGATCACTATCCACGACTATTGGTATAGCTCCAGCTCTCACAATGGCAGCAGCGCAAGAAATAATGGTAAAGGTAGGTAAAATTACTTCATCACCCGTTGTAATTCCTAATGCAGCCACAGCAGCATCTAGGGCGGCGGAACCATTGCTGACTGCAATACCATGTTGCCTTCCCACACGGTCTATAAAGTTTTGTTCTAACTGCTTGACAAAATGACCTTCAGAAGATATCCAGCCAGTATCAATACACTCAATCAGATATTTTTTTTCGTTGCCATCTAATAATGGCTGATTTACTGGAATAGGTTTCATTTAGGAATTTAAACTTTCTATAATTTTCGCTTGTTCTTTAGTGATGCCAACAAATCTAGTTTTGTCTTGTTCTCCCACGTAAGGTCCTTGTTTAACCTCTATCATTTCAATTTCTTCTAATACCTCAAAGCCGTGACCTCCAGTGATTAAGAGAATGACATCTCCTGTTTCTAATACACGACTTTCTAAATACTCTTGTTGGTCATTGTAAAAGTCCACACGCAGTTTACCGCGTTTGATAAACAGTACCTCTTGGGTGTAAATGACTTCACGGGGAACGGGGTTATGCACATGGGGTTGAATAATTTTACCCATGGGGTGGTGCATATAAGCTAGTTGTTGGGATAATTCATCAGGGGTGAAAAAGTGAATTCCCGGTTGGTTGAATCGGTGGGAAATGATTAGGGCTAAGAGTTCATTTTGATGGATGATTTGCTCTATCATTTTAGTGCCCAGTGTTGATTGTCGTGTTTTAGCCTCATGTATAAACCAGAGTAAGAAAAAACGCAATGTTCAAGATGAAAAGGAATAATACAACGATCAACCAGATCTTGCCAACTGTCAACCAGCTCGTAACCAAGTTCAGATAAGGAGTCTATAAACTCCTTCCGATTAAAGACATATTGAGGGTAGAACACTTTACCACCATTCTGCAAGGTGACAAACGATTTTCCATCATACAGTGGCAACCTATTAATCAATAGATGAACAGGGGGTTTACTCAATAGAGATAGAGATAGAGATAGAGATTGAACATACTGAATAGACCCGGAGGCGATGAATATCTGTTTTGCGTTTGCTTCAGCAAATTCAGTTGTAAACTGCAAATCTACATTTCTTTCATCAGCTAATTCTTGCCCAGCTTTCACAATCTGAGGAACATCGCAAACCAACCATTTTAGTCCGTGTGAATAATCTAGGAAATGAGAATAGGCATAGTAATGGTTGCCTACATTACCACCAAAATCAAAAATTGTGGGGGGGGGAAGAGTTTTGATCAAGAATTTTTATTAACCAGACCAAAAGTGGATAGTCAAAAGAAGCAATTTTGATTTTAGCAGGTAAATTTTTATACTCTAATGCTAAATCAAGGTCATCATATCCAATTGGTTTAGTTTTTGGTGCCGATAATATGGCTTCATCAAATGAGTTGTATACACCGCGAAAGCATCCATGGCAATTACCAGAAAACTGAATTTCGTACTGTCGTTCTTGCCAAGAACGATAGATTTTATAAACTAATGGAATTTTTTTTAAAATTTTCCTCATCTTTTTACCTAATTTAAATTAATTTGGATATTTTCCCATAATTTGCGGCTTTTTAGGGTAATTTTGTCCCGTAAATACGATTCTCGATTTAGATAGCGCTGACTTGAATTTAGAAGATTTAATGGAATTTGAGAAGATAACCGTGAGAGTAAACCCTGATGATTATGCCAATTCTCTCGAATAGCCTTAAGTTTGTTTTCAATCAGAAATGGATACATTTCATCGTAAAGATTGGGAGATAAGATATCTAAAATTGATATTAGTTCCTCTTTGGTGTTGAAAGTCAGTATCCCTTTTGGATTAAACAATTCAGAAATCTCAGGACAACCATAATAAATGGGAACAGTCTCTAAAAGCAGGCAATCAACAAGTTTTTCAGAAAAGTAATAATTACTAGCCACATTTTCCATGGCAATGGAAAAATAATAAGGGGCGATCGCCTCTCGTTTCCCTGGTACAGGATTAATTGATTTACCAAAGCACTCAACATTATTTGCAGTTAAACACAGATCGGCGATTTCTTTACGAAATTTATAAGCCCCATCATCGGGATGAGCTAAACTCCCCATAAATGATATTAATTTTGATTTTGGTGGATGATCGGCTAAAATCTGTTCTGAGTCTATCTCATTTGTAATGCCTAGCCAATTGGTTCCAAATATTAGAGGTTTAAAAGGCTTTCCCAAATCCAGTAAGTGTTGTTGGTGTGTGAAGACAATGGGAAACCTGCGGACAATTTGGGCAATATGCTGGTAAGAATAATCAATTGGACTTTCTGTTAACATAGCAATGCGCCGATCTCTTGGATAGCGAAATACTGTATCGGATAAGACTGCTTTGCTTGCAAAAAGTCCCAGGACAAACTCCTGACCAATTTTTAAACTCGGTTCAAAAATGAAGTTAAAAGTTTGGTCTTGAAACCTGACGGTAATCGAGTCTTGACTTACCTGCTCGCCATATACATCAATGTTATAGCATTTCATTTTTTTGCTTGAGTGTATTAATCCGAACCTGAGATGAACAGGTCATTTTTTGAACAAGAATTTGATTATTGCGATCGCCGTTGGCTTTTTTGGGAGCGGAGGGGTGCCAAAGGTGAATGAAAGGCAACCACCCCCCTTCAGCTATTTTACAAGTGCGTAAACGATCTAAAAATTCAGTGTCTTCTCCCCCCCATCCCCAAAAGTCTTGATCATGTCCACCAATGTCCCAGTAAGTAGATTTGTGTAATGCTAGAGGGGTAGGAGTATTTTCAACAATTTTCTCTACATTTATGCCAGATACCAATTCCTGGGCATTAACTATATGTTCAGTTGACTGACTATCAACATAAAAAATTAATCTTGCTAACCTGGCACTAGAAATTTTACCTAAAACTTGATTACATTCAATGACAAAATTAATTGGAACAACAAAGTCAGCATCTAAAATAATTAGTTTTTCAGATTTAGCTTCTCTAGCCGCTTTATTCAGTGCGGAACTCTTATTAAACCCCTTTTCAGGTTGCGGGTTGACTTGATGAAAATAACGAACATCAGTGGGCAACTTATTTCTCAACAGAGGTTCGGGAGATTGTTCAACAACAATGATTTCGTAATCAACATCAACTTGGGCACGGGCTGAGGCTAAAGCCAATTCAAATTGCGGAAAACGCTCTATACCGCCAACAACAAATAAAATTGAACAATCTGGCTTGTTTGATAAATTACTTTTAGATTCAAAGTTGAGTTTTACAGGATATAGTTGTAAAACGTGCTGTAGAATACCTAACCCCAACCCGGGAAAAACCCGTGAAACTGTTAGCTGGGAAGAAAATTGCCACTGACAAATTCGCCCCCCGGTAATTAGATCAGGTTGCAAAACTTCAGAACGATTACACAGATCCAACCAGCTTAAACCCAGCAATTGGGCTAATTTAGGGGATCTTAATACTAACTCCGTTTGCCAGCGCTCGTTCAGCCAACATCCTAACTGCTCTTTTAATGTTACCATCGGTTATCTGTCTCCTAGTTTTTTGGCAGGGACTCCACCCCAGATTTCGTAGTCAGGAATATCATGATTAACAACTGCATTAGCACCGACCACAGATCCATTGCCAATAGTAACCCCTGGCAACACGGTTACACCAGATCCTAACCACACATCATTCCCTAGTATTACACCAGTGCGGTTTTGATCTGATGGTTGGACTTTAATCGGTAAACTCCTGTGTTTTTGATGATTACTGGCAACTAATGTACAGAATTGGCTGATCAGACAGTCTTCCCCAATCTGGATGTCACCACCCCCAGCTCGTAAATTATTGTACTGCCCAATCCAAGTGCGATCGCCAATGATAATATTGCCGTAGCCATTTAGGGTATCCCCAAATGCCAGTATATTTCCTTGACTGATGGTGACTTGTCCTGTAAGTTTTAGTCGTTGAGGTTCGTGATTGATCAAAATCACATCATTACTAATTTTCGCTGTGGGAAAAGCTTGACGTATTCGGTCAACCTTAGCCAAGTGAAAACGACGTTCTCCTAAATCGCGGATTAACAGCCGATCGCGCAGTTGCCAGATTCCTTGAAACCAAGTTTTTAGCATTGGTTACTTAATAAGTTTCTCCATGTTTGAGAGGTTTTATCATAATCCTGATATTTCCCAACAGATCTAATAACCTACTTAAACAGGGATGTATAATCAACTTTATTGAAAGTATCTAAACACCCGTTATCGGTTGCATCCAATATGCTTACACCTCGCTTTAAGGCAATTTGATTAAGTTTAGCATAAGATCCATAAGTCTTAAAGATATCCTGAGCAACACTGATATACTTCTGATCACTTGAAATCATCTCTGGAGTTGACTCTGGATAAAAATGAGTTACCTCATACTCTTGTCTAAAGAATTTATAAACATAGTCGTGATCACAACCAATCAGAATAATGGGATTACAACCCATATACATAGCTATCATAATACTCAGCATAGGAGTGTGTCTAATTCCTGGTACGGGCCTGGTGAAGTCAATTTGAATCTGTTCCGAAATATGGTCCCGGTAAAGAGAAGAGTAAGTAGCAAATCCTAGTATCTTGTCTCTTATTACAGATGGAATCTGGATTCCATCATTAGCTAAGAATTCCAGTAAAGAATAATCAAAAACATAAAATAGGGGGTTTATTTTGTCGAAAATATCCAATAAGAAAGATAATGATGATGGATGCCAAGGATCTCCTGCGCAATAAATTGTTGGTTGCCATTCTTTAAGAATTTCGTGGTTAAAAAAAGCATTACAAACAATGTTGATCTCATTTTTAAGTAAAGATAAGTCCTGTCGATTAATTGAAGGACCATTACCAATTACAAAACATCTTTTACCTTGATAAATATTCCTTAGCTTGATATTTCTATCAAGAATCCTTGCATATTCTATAGGATAATTTCTAACATTTCTATAATCTATTAGAATACTTTCAATCCGGCTTGCAATGTATTTTATGGCAGACAATGTTTTTGGAGCTAAAATCCAATCAGCCAACAGCGATTTGAGGTTTTGCATTTTTCCAACTCTGAAATAAAAAAGTATTGGTCAATGAATAGACTTTGTTGCATGAATCAAATAGGGTCAGCAGTTCCCCCATTAAGGTCAACTTTGTTATAAGTTGAAATCTTTTAATTTAGATAATTCAAAAAAAACTTCTTGATGTTCTTCATAAGCTTGCCAACTGTGGGGCCATTCTCCTCCTGCTCCCGTATTTGGGCAAGTTTTCCCCATAAATTGACGAATATATTCACCTGTTGAGTTACCAAGCCATCGATCTAACCTAGATTGACCCCCTGTGGCATTTTTGCTGTTAAAAACACTAACAGCTTTCAAAGGCATTGAAATGACAGACTGAAATACCTCGTTCCATTGTTTGATCGAGGCTTCCTCTGAATATCTTAGCCTTGCTAGATCCCAAGCATTCTGACGGATATTTTGCCAACACTCTGGATCTGAATATAGTGTAATCAATTGCTGGGTTGCTGTTTCCGTATCTCCGACATTAAAAAGCAGACAATTTTCTCTATTTTTGAGGGCATTTTCTAGACCGCTTCCTATATAACGAGAACTAACCACAGGTACCCCCATTGCCATTGCTTCCCAAATAACGATTGGGCCTGTTTCCCAACAGGATGGCATTAACAAGGCATCGGCCTGAAAATAGGCTTTTTCCCACAGTTCATGGGAAGGGACATGGCCTAAAAATGAAACCTCTCCTGAGTTAATGAATTGTGATAAACGATCACGTAGTCTGATTTCTTCAGGTCCAGTACCCACAATTTTCAAGTGGAAGGGAATCTGTTGACTGCTTAAGTTCTCCAGAATAGCGGGTAAGTCATGTACTCTTTTTTGTTGCTGCTCTAGTCTTCCGACAAAAATAATTTTAACTGTTTTTTCGGATTTGCGAGGGGTTAAAGGCCGAGTTGGCGCTCCACAGGGAGCGTAAAATACTGATGATTTATCTAGGCTAGAATAATCTTCTGCTAACTTACAAGCTAATTTATTTGTACAAACTACGGCATCCAGGGAATTTTTAAATAGTTTCATGTCGGCAAATAGGTCTTCCTGAATACCATGACAGGTCATCACAATTTTAGCTTGAGTTTTCCCCCGACTTCTGAGTTCTGCTGTAGCGGCGATCGCATCAGGAATATTAACCGTCACCACAATATCCGGTGAATATTCTTGAATTGCCCTTTGCACCGCCCAGCGTCGTCCTTGGGGAGTTCCAGTTTTGCAGGTAATGGCGATCGCGCTTTCACAGGGATGAACTGCTAAATAGTCAGCGACTCGATGATACCGAGTCCCTTCTACTAGCCCCAAGGTAGTGCGCCACCCCAGTTGTTTTAGACCAGGTAACAGGTAGTCTAACCAGGTTGCCAGTCCACTAAGGGTGTAAGCGGAGGGTGCAATAAAAAGAATGTGATGATTCATGTAATAATACTAGCATAAATACATAAATACTTAAGTATCAAGGTCTTTCAAAACTTGGGAAATTTCCTCCAGCAAAGACTCAGAATGATGACGATAAAATAACGGCCACTCTTCTCCACCAGGGGGAATGGGTGACCCCAACAAAAACCTACGGAGGCGACGTAACCCGTCAATGACACTGGCTGGAATCCCCAACTGTTCTAATCTTCCAGTTGTGGTGGGAATCTTGGGTAAAGGAGACGAACTTAAAAGCGGAGGGCGAGCCATGACTTGTTCTAAAGTTATTTTCCAACTAGTGAGGGAATTTTCCCAAGTATAGGGCTGTCCATGCACTTGCCCATTGCTAGACAGGCGGTGTCGTAAATCACCATCCTCGGCTAAACGCTGAATTTGTTGAGCCGCGCCAGCCATATCTCCCACAGGGAAGGACAAACCGGTTTCGTTTTCTTTGACTAAACCTTCGGCGTAAAAGCCGACATAACGGGACGTAACAGGGATTACACCGTGCATCAATGCTTCCACAATCACAATGCCAAAGGCTTCCGATGAAGATAGTAAAATCAGTACGTCAAGGTTAGGAAATATTTCTTGATAAACAACCTCGCGAGACAAAGCTCCGTGGAGTTTAACTTGGGGAGCTTTACCCAGAGCTTTATTGAGTTGAGCAAAACAAGATCCGTCCCCGACAATATCTAATTGATAATTTAGGTTCAGCTTTTCGAGTTCTTGATACAGGGTAATTAAATCCGGCGATCGCTTGTCAAGGGTGGTTAAGCGGCCAATATATCCTATGCGAATAGGCTTTGCTTTTCCTGATGAGATTGGACGTTGTGAACTGCATTTTGGCTGATTAGCACCGTTGGGGATATGAGTCACTCTGTCTGATGGAAACCCTCCCCAGTTAATTAAAACTCGTTTGGTTAGCTCTCCAGGGCAAATTACTTGGTCAATCCCATCCCGGTAACTTCTGAGATCGGCAAGCATTGGCTCTAAGTTTCCCTGAGCATGAATTACTAAACGAGTATCTAGCCCTTTTTGCTTGCTGCGAATCCCAGCCTCATAAGCATCGGCAATTCCCAATGGAATCACTATGTCAGGTTTAACTCCTTCAATACAGCGCATTAATGCCCGCACTCTACCTTCTCGATTACAGCCCCGTCCATCGACTTCAATGGTTTTTAGCTGGGGATGAACAGCACGATAGCGCTCTGGTTGGTTAAACTGCTGTCCTCGCAATAACCCGACTAATACTTCAAATTGATGCGTTGTTAAATATTCATAAATTTCATCAAGCCATGTCTCCACGCCGCCTGCGATCGAACTAGTTGGCATCAAAAACAAGAACCGTTTGGGATAACTCATGTCTAACTAGTGAGGCCTTCCAATTCAATAAACCGTTTAACTTGATTGACAAAATTTTGGTGACTTAATTCTTTTTCCCCAACCCAAGCAACCGTTTTAGCGGAGGCTTCATAAAGACTGGTATTTTCCGCTAGGGCGGTAATTTGTTCAGCAATGATTTTTGGATCTAACGAAGTACAAAGCGCACCCAATGGATACTGGGCGTAAAAGTCCACCAATGAAGCATATTCAGGCACGTGGGCAAAAATTGGACGACCGAGGTTAACATAGGTACTGAGTTTAGTGGGGAAGGAGAGTTGAGCTAAGGGTTTGAGGTAGGAAGCAAAGGGATAAGGAACATAGAGCAAATCGCACTCAGTTAGTCGTTCTCTAACTTCATCAGTGGTTCGCCAACCTAAGTATTCAACATGGGCAGGACTTGTACAGGGTAGGGTGATTTTACCCGACATGACAATCAATTTAATTGGCTTCTTGTCTCCAACTTGCCAATTGATATAAGCCAGAGCTGCAAACAATGCCTGCCAAGCATCGGGGGCATACATCCCCCCGGAAAAGCCGATGCGGAATTCATCGGTTGATGAATATTCAGTCCGAGCTATTACCTGATTAGGTAGTCCATGACGGATAATTTCACAACGGGCTGTGTAGCCTTGTCTATAGCTTTGAGCCATAGTCTCACAAATCACACCAGTCTTAACTGATTTTTTCAGGAGTAGACCAAATCTCTTTCGGGTGCGAAATCGCATCGTAGCGTCAAGTCCACGCTCTTGGGTGAGGTAATCAATGTCATCCCAGACCTGGGTGTATAAAGGTAAATCACACTTTCCCATCAAACCAAACAGGGCATCAACCACCACGGTTGTATTCAAAATGCCCCAGATACGAGTGATACCTAATTCCCTCACTTGCTGCTCGATCTGGCTAACTAGGACTTTGATCTGTCTATCGTAAAATAGTAATCGTTCACCTGCACAGACTAATCCCCCCAAACGTCCACCCCAACGCCGAACGGCATGTTCTGGGGGAGATTTTAGCGGAAAAATTGTATTCAACTGCTCACTATTACCCCTGGTTTCCTCGGTAAAGGTCTCCCCAGTTAAAAGAGGAGCAACAATAAACTCTTCTCTTTTGAGGCAGGTCAACATATCCCGCAACAAGATTTCTCCCACGTTAGCCCCTCCAGGGACTACGGAACCAACAACAATTAATGTTTTTGTCATCGCTGCAATAGGTACATGGTAGCCATTTCCTGGAAAATGCTATCTAAACTGCGGGTGATTTGCCAGTCGGGAAAATGAGATTTAATTTTGCTTAGGTCACTGATATAGCAGATGTGATCGCCTTCGCGATTTTTATCGACGTAAACGGTTTTCAACGGTTTATTTAAAAGCTGTTCCGCCAAGGCGATCGCCTCCAGGACGGAAATACTGTTTTTTCTACCACCACCCAGATTATAGACTTCACCGCAACGGGGATGTAAATAAAATTGATGCAGCAAAGCACAGACATCAGATGCGTGGATATTATCCCGCACCTGTTTACCTTTATAACCGTAGATTTTATATTCTCTTCCTTCCGCACAGGCTCGCACCACGTAAGCTAAAAAACCATGGAGTTCAGCAGCGCTGTGGGCTGATCCCGTCAGGCACCCGCCGCGAAAACAGGCGGTTTTCATCCCAAAGTAGCGGCCATATTCCTGTACCATCACATCCGCTGCTACTTTACTCGCACCAAATAAACTATGTTTACTCTGGTCAATGCGACAGGTTTCGGTAATACCGCCATAGTCCTGGGGATTGGCATAGTCCCAACGGCTCTCTAGTTCCACCAATGGCAACTCATTGGGGGCATCACCATAGACTTTGTTAGTGCTAAGGAAACAAAACACTGCTTCAGGGCAAGCCCTTCTGGTGGATTCCAGCAGGTTTAGTGTGCCAACGGCATTAACATCAAAATCATCAAAGGGACGACTGGCGGCTAAATCGTGGGAGGGCTGGGCGGCGGCGTGAATAATCAGGTCAAATTTTTGTTCTGAAAAGAGGTTCAGAATAGAGGGGCGATCGCGGATATCAAGGGAGAAATGCTGATACTCCGGACAGTCAACTTGTAACCGCTGCAAATTCCAGGTAGTGTCACCGTCTTTGCCAAAGAAGTCGGCTCGCATATTATTATCAATACCTGTAACCTGCCAGCCCAGTTGGGTGAAATAACGCACCGATTCAGAGCCGATTAAGCCAGCGGAACCGGTGACTAACAGTTGCTTATCAAAAGGCATATTGACAATGAAAAAGGTTTCTAATACAAAAGGAAATCTATATGTAAAAAAAATACGACTAAATTAAGTAGAGTAACTAGATACCGAGATTTTCAAAAATCGCATCTGCGAAAAGTATTTTATCGCCGGATCGAGAGCGAAATTGCTCCAGGTTGCCCCGATAAACAAAACCCAAATTGCATAGGTATTTGTAGATATCATCAAACAGAGGTTGTTTTTCATAAAACTCATAAAAAGAAACCTCAATAATTACTAGCTTGGCACTTTTAAAAGTCTTCTCTCCTCCTTTAATAACAGAAAGTTCATAGCCTTGTACATCCAGCTTAATTAAAATATTATCCCCAATAGTTTGATTGTTCTCTTTTACCCATTGGTCTAAACAAGTTTGTTGAACCATAACACTGGTATTAACTGATGATTCTGGCCATTCTTCTTTATGCAGTTTAGACATATTCAACATTGAAGAACTGGGGGAAAAGGAACTTGAGAACATTTGCTTTGTGCCAACTTCGTTTCCTAATGCTAAATTAAAAGTTTTAATGTTAGTATCTTCTGCACATAATGAATAAAGCTCCTTATAAACATCAGGTAGGGGTTCAAACGAATAGATAGTTGCACCCGGAAACACATGACGAATTGTTCTAGCAAACTGTCCCTCGTTGGCACCAACATCGATAATACTTTTTATATCAAAATTGGCAAGAAATTGATAATTTTCTAATTCTTTCATTTTCTTTTCTCGTTTTTGTGCTTCACGAAGATTCTTTAGAAGCCTAATTTCTAAACCAAGAGAATTGAATATTTTATGCATCACAGCTTTAATCATAGGGCTAGAAGATTGAGTTTCAAAAGATGGGTTTTAAACATATAACTAGGAAGTGATCGCCAAGTTTCATAGTCCAAGGCACACTGGTTAAATGCTTGAGATGTGAGTATTGGGGGATTGACAATATGGCTCTTTGAGGAAGTCGCCAAAAACCACCCCGTTGCCAACACTCATAATAAACAGCCTTGACGCGCTCATCCCAAACCTCCCGACTGCTTCCCAATTGATGAGGAATCTGATACACACTTTTAACTTTAAGGGGCAATTTTTTCTCAACATAATCAAAAAATTGCCTTGTAGCAAAAGACAAATGTAATGGCGTTTGTAAGTACCAATGATTGCCCTTAAACCAACGCCAAGTCCAAGCATTCATATCGCCGGTGCTAATCAGCATTACCCCCCCCGGTTTAAGTAAATATTCTGCCTGTTTTATTCCCTCTAGTGGATTGATGAGATGCTCAAACACATCAAACATTGTCACCACATCAAAACAATGATGCCACTTTGAATCTATATCTTGTAATCGATCTGCAATAACATTAACTCCCTTAGCGCCAGCTGATTTAGCCGGTTGAATTCCCCCCTCAACGCCAAACTTGTGCCAATGAGTGGGTAAATTATCCAGAAACTCTTCCCGTGGTTTTTGCATAAGTAAGTAGTGATTTTGTGAAGAGTATCTTTTCTCAGGTTTGCTATTCTCGCATGATGTCTAGCTAGTTTAATTTTGGCTTTATGCTTATTGCTTGAACATGAAGCCTTTTTAGAGTAGA
>NZ_JAQMTI010000148.1:0-10602 GCF_028329225.1 Sphaerospermopsis kisseleviana CS-549
AACGTAGTCTGCGACAAAAAATGAAACGCACTGCTATGGATAACGATTACATGATTCAAGTTCTCAGTTCTTGTTTCATTGACTCTACATTAGATTCCGAAAAGCCCTTATGTCAAGCCTGATTGAGATGCTCTTACCCTGGGTTATCAACTTTTTGGTCAATGTAATTTAGTAGTTCATCTGGCAATGAAATTGAGATTTTAGCCATATCCTAACCAGGGTAATACTATTAGTAGTATAGCTGATTTTGATATTTTTAGTGTTTATAACTTTTTAATTCATGTTATTTAGTAATGGTTGGTTGGTTTGGGTAATGTTGGGTTTATTTGTGTCAACTCAACCTAATAACTAACGTAATTATGAACTTACTAAAACTTCTGTTTCTCGGTCTAAAACTGTCAGTGCTTCTTGAATTAATTCAACTTCACGAGCTTCAAAAAGTGATTCACCGCACTGCTCACAAACCCATGCAGGAATGGCATCCCAAGAGATATGATAGCCTTTTCTATCAATAGTAAAAGGGGCTGTTCCTCGGTGCATTTTACCTTTACAATATAAGCATTCCATTTTAAATTCTCCTCCTAAAATCAGATGACCATTGTGTTGGTTCGGGAATGTAAGCGGTGATAATTGCTAGATATTCGTTTTTGGGTGAACAAACTACATGAATTGCTCCGTTATTGTCTCCAAAACCTAATAATTCCTGATAGTTGGTGATGGTTGGGTGGTTTGGGTGATGTTGGGTTTTCTTGTGTCAACCTAACTTACTTACTTTAGTTGTAATAAAAACAATTAACTTATCCATATAAAACATGAAAATAATTGCTATAATAAAAATATCAATCAGATTTATTAACTGTAATGACTATCAAAGAATTACTGTTACAAGAAATTGACAACACACCCAGCGAACTTTTAGAAGATGTGCTTGGTTTTTTGCAATCACTCAAAACAGCACCACAAAAACCCCCAGTTTCCTATCAAGAATTGTTAGAAAGAATAGATTACTTAGAAACAATAGTAGGTATTCGTAAAGGATTAGATGAATTTGAGCGCGGTGAAGGGATTCCTGCGGATCAAGCTTTGGCAACTCTACAACAAAAATATAACATTCCTCCTCGCTCATGAATTATCAAGTTATTATTCAACCTACTGCATTTCAAGAAATTGAAAACTCCTATCGTTGGATGTGTGATAATTTGAGTGCTGAAGTACCAAAGAATTGGTATTATCAACTTGAAGATGCTACTTCATTAATTTTTGCTGTTTCATGATTTTTCTGTTGTTGACTAAATTCTTCAAACAAGGTAAAAAATCTATCTACTGCGCTTTTTTCATCGGCTGAATGGAAAAGCAAAATACTTGACCATAATTGACCTGTTTCTACATTAAATTTCTGTCTTATCCATTGTAAAAAATCTTGAAATTCGGTTTCTTCTGCTGTTAAGGGAATACCAATTTCTCGACGAGCAAAATAGTAGCCGTCTAAAAAAGATTGGAGGCTAAAAATAGAGTTTTTACCTAAATACATTGCAGGTCTTTTTTTAATTTTTTGCAGTAATTTGTAGAGATTATCCATATTTAACTCCCTAATTTTCTAGGTTAAAAGTATGTTTCTGTGATTTGAAACTCTAATCCTGCATCTAAAATAGGTGAATAGAGATTCTGTATCCAGTCTAATCGCGTAATTCCTTGATGGTGGATGTTATCAACAACAATTTCCACCCCATTGATCTCAATTATAACACCTTCATGATGACCAGTAGTAGCAATCAATTCTCCAATACTATCATCATAAATTCTGCCATAAATGGGATCTTGAGAATTTGTATCTAGTTTAATATGTTTGCCATGAATACCTTGTCTAATTAAAAATTCTTTGATTGCTCTAGCGCAGGGGATACAATCAAATATTCCGTAACTTCTGGCAATTGCTATAATTTGTTGATAAATTATGTCCTCTTGATGCAAATTTGCTCCCGGTGCTAAATTTTAATAATTCTAGTATAAATTTTATTCTATCCTTGCACTGCTTGACGAATATCTTCCCAGTCTTGTGCTGTCATTTCTGTTGCATTTCCTGAGTTTAATCCTTCTAAAAGCAGGGTTTGTAGTTGTTATTTTGCTTTGGAGTTTTTGGTCTTGTCGTACTAATTCCCAAAAATATTCGCTGACACTGCTGTAACCACCTTGCGCGACCAGTTCTTCTACGTAAGCTCGCATGGTGTCAGGTAAGGAAATATTCATACTTTTCATGAGGTGATTTTCTGAATGTTGTTTTCTATATCATGGCGGTTTTTGTCATTTTCTGCCATTGGTGGAAAAAACTATTTGTGATAGTTGGTGATGGTTGGGTGGTTTGGGTGATGTTGGGTTTATTGGTGTCAACCTAACCTACTCGCTTTTTTAGGAATTATTAGTTACATTTAACTATTTGTGTGTATAATAAGTAGTACAAGTTCTAGCTACACACAGTAAAAATATGTCTATTAAATTTTCTATAGGTCTTATCAGTATAAGTACGGTGATTTTATCTATTATTATTCCCAGTTTTGAGGGTAGTGTGGTTGCACAAACAACAAAGCCAACTATAAATACAAAACCTTGTGTCAGGCAAGAAATACCAAAACTTAAACAAGGTATGCCTTATTCAAAAGCTAGGGAAATGTTATTAGAAGCTGGTTGGCAATCAGTATTTAATCACGAGCAATTAATGAACTCGCAAAGAAGCGCACCAGTAGATTATTTTTTTACTAAAAAAGAGTATACAGAAATTCAAGATTGTGCTGGTACAGGTTTAGGTCTTTGTCTTTTTAGATTTGAAAGTGCTTATGGAGAAATTTTGTATGTGACAACTGCAAACAATGGAGCTAACCAAGAAACTGTTTTTCGGTGGCATATTGAAGAAGAACCGCAGGAATAAATATCAATTTTCTCAATTGATTTTAAATCATAGTTTTACATCTACTCACTTTCTACAGTAAAAGTCATGTCTCATAAACATAAAACTCAAAAAGAAACACTTCTGTCTACTATATTTCTATCTTGCTTAATCACTAACTTAATTAGTTTTCCTGTAAAAGCTGAAACATCTAATTTGGTTAATTGTGGTATTGAAGCAGAATATCCTTCTAAACTTAGTAGAAATATTGAATTAAAACAGTTTGGTGTTGCTTTGAAAATTCCTGCTAACTATAGAGTAATGGGATTAATGGATGGTTCTGTCAGTCTTGTTGATAATGGAACTTTCAAATCCCTAGAGTGTTTTGCTAAAAACCCTAATGCTTTTGGTGGTTCAGGATATGGCTCTATATCAATTTATAAATCCTCTGAAACTTTCATTTATAGTAATGTTTACGATAAATTACTGGAAAAAGATAACGTTTTTATTGTTTGGAAAAAAACACCTTTAAATGATGCTGACGATAACTATGAACATAAAATAAAGCTGAGAGTTAAAACACCTAATGGATTGATAGAAATAGAAAGTCAATCAGATGTTCAATTTACAGGCAAACTTTCAGAGTTTGATGATTTTTTACAAATGTTGTTAGATGTAGTTAGAGATGTTGAAGTTCTTTAAATTTCAGTATTTCCAACAATTATTCTACTTAAGTAGAAATACCCTTTTACAGCATTATCAGTTCTCACATATCTACCATCTAAAACAGTTTCCACGTCTGGTAATTGCTTTAGTAAAAATTCAATCAAAATGTTGTCATTAACTGATAAAAAATCAGTACCATTCATCCCTAACTCCCAGTATGTCTTTCCTATTTCAAAAAACTTTAAGCTCAGAGTTAAATCTGATTGTAAACTGTAACATACATGGGTTTTTGGCAGTTCTTTTAAATCTTTTTCAATTAATTTAGCATCTATAAAAACACTAATTGTTGCGTTAAACGAATTTTGTCAAAAGCATGGTTTGTAGTTGTTCTTTTGCTTTGGAGTTTTTGGTTTTGTCGCACTAATTCCCGAAAATATTCACGCTTCGCTGCTGTAACCTCTTTGCGCTACTTTTCTATATAATCGCGCATGGTGTTAGGTAAGGAAATATTCATACTTTTCATGAGGTGATTTCCTGAATGTTGTTTTCTATATCATGGCGGTTTTTGTCATTTTCTGCCATTGGTAGAAAAAACTATTCGTGATAGTTGGTGATGGTTGGGTGGTTTGGGTGATGTTGGGTTTTCTTGTGTCAACTATTATTTAATGAACCACGAAGACACGAAGTATACGAAGGAAGAGAGTAAGAAAGTTGATTTTTATAAAATTATTATTATTAATGAGTAGTAATGATTGTTGAGTTTTGTTCCTCAACCTAACCTACTCGCTAATATCTGTCTGCACCTGAGAACGACGTGCAAAAATAACATTTGGGTCACGCCCTTTTACATAATCTATATCTTGTTCTTTGAGAATTTTTTGCCATTGTAGATCAAATTTTAAAGCTTGTTCTGGCTCTACTGAATACATAAAAGCAATCATTCCATCTATTTGTTTTATGTCATAATACATATTTTTCTGGATACAGATACTAACTTTATATTTATGGTTACTCCAACCGTATTTAGAAGCATAGTATAAAATCTGCCGTAACTGTTTCTTTATAACCCTTGGTATACGAGGTTTTGTATTATCGAAAACTGTTAGCCCCGTGACGTATTGTGATTTACCTCTTGGTTGACCTTTCCACTTTACTGGATTTAACTCAAATCCATATTTTTTTAAACATTTCTCGATTTCTTTTTTACGAGGTGTTATGTCGCCGGAGAAAGTAATATCATCAGCATATCTAGAATAAGAGCAATTATATTTTTTGGCTAATTCTACAAAATTTTGATCTAGTTCCTTGCATACCAGGTTAGCTAATATAGGACTTGTACTAGCACCCTGCACTAAATGTCCGTTAAATGTACATAATCTAGCAAAGATTTCTGCAATTGTTTCTGTACAGCCAATTTCCTTAAAAACTTCAATAATTTGTTTTTGGTTTATACTATCGAAAAAGTTTTTTATATCAAGATTTAAAACATACTTTTGAGATAAATGAAGTGCGGCATTAGTAGCTATTGAGCGTTTATTTACAAAGCCTTGCACATATTCAGGAAATTGTATTTTTGAAGCAATAGCTGTAGCAATATTCTTCTGGATAACATTAAGCTCTGAATCAACTTCGTAAACAAGGCGGTATTGCCCTTTTTGGCCTTTTCCCTTCTTAGGAATTTTCTTTAGGGTATAGAATCGAGAAGGTGTATCAATTACCGTATTAATAAAAGATGGGAAACAACCCAACACCATTGCAACAGTATCAATATCTTCTAGAGATTGGAAGTCTAATTGAATCATAATATATGGTTCTGGAAGAGTAAGGAATAATTACACTAAGAGGTACTTAGAAACGGACACGACTCGCGCCCACAAATTTTACGCTTCCAGAACCGCTCAGATTATAGCATATATTACAGTATAGTACATCTATGAATATGGATTTTTATATTTAGGGAAGTGGATTTTTGCGTGTGAAGAAATTTTTTGTTCCATACTCGTGAATCCATCTAATCTTTGTCCTAATTCTTTCAAAGTTGCGTCCTTGCCAAGAAGAACCGAAATTATTAACTTCACTTACCACATAATCTTTAAATATAGCTGCTACATAATCTGCTATTACTAAACAAGGTTCATCTTTACCAGCACTGATAATTTTAGGAGAAATAACAAACTTAACTTGATCCCGTAATTGAATTTCTCCAACTTGCTGATTAATAATTTTTTCTAATTCATTGCGTCGAGCTTCAAAACGACTATCATGCTGTTCAAAACAAATATGAATAGGTACATCATAACTCGCTCGCAACCGTTCAAATATAAGACGACCAAATAGTTTATCATACCAACCATATCCCTTGCTAGGGTCAAAATCACTCTCTTTTTCCTGATAACAAATATAAGCTTGAAATGGTAGTTGACTTATTAAATTAATAACATGAGGTCTTACTTCAGTAGTATCATCTGCACAATAATGAAATCCTTTTTTGGATAGAGAATCTTTGACACTTGTTAGAGTAAGACGGATGGGGTCTTTTAAAAGTTTTTTTCTTAAATTCTCTAATTTACTTCTCAAATAATCAGGATCATGTGTTGTAATACAAGCAATTGCAAGGATATTTGATTTTTCGTCAGTACCAGTTTCATCTATAAACATAAAAATATCTTTAGATACCATACTTGTTACTCAACCTTACATTTTTGATAAAATTAATAAAGAATACTCTCTTTTCCTAAAAAAACAAAACAGCAAATGTACGCAACAAACACCAAAACATCCGCGTTCATCTGCGTACATCTGCGTTCTAATTAATGCACCAACTCAATAGCCCGCTTCGTCAACGCTTCCGCAGTCAACCCATTAAACGCCATCAACTCACCCGCACTTGCGGTAGTTTCCCCACGCTTCCAAGCAGAAATATCTCGCTTACTGGTACTGCGTAACATAATAGTTTCTAACATCGGACTAGCACCAACCAGCAATTAATCCATCACTTAAAAAGCGGTTATTCAGTTTAAAAAAATTCTTACCTTGGGGTCGGGAACTCTAAATTGTGAGCAAGCCTATTTCTCGCTGTTCACGTTTTGAAGGCTGCATCAAACTTTATGCTCCAAGGAGTACCCAAGGCTCACACTATATATGTTACAGGATATTTCCTAGATTTGTCAAGTATCTAGAATAAATATTTTCGGTTTGAAGAACTCGAACTATATTATACTGAGCTATAACTAATCCTTATGAGATAATTAATACCCACATTTTTAATATGTCTGACTCTAGTACCTATGATAGTCTTTGTATAGTTTTTTCCGAACCACGCCTGTCAACATATTTGATTGCTACCAATCAAGATAAGCTAGAGGCATTACAACTATATAAACTGAATATGAGACTATCCGAATCTCTATATTCATTTTTATGTATATTTGAGCTTACTTTAAGAAATAGAATTAGTAATATTCTTGTTCAAGAATTTGGCGATAATTGGTTTGAGGAAAAAGCTGGTAAATGGTTAAATGGAAAGGCTGCAACAGAAAAGCAAGACAAAAATGGTAATACTCAAAGAGCAAGATTATTACAACAGATAGATAAAGCAAAAGAAGAAATTAACAAACAAAATAAGAAAATTAACAATCCACAATATCACAAGCTAATCACATCAGATACTTTAACACCTGAGCTAAATTTTGGTTTTTGGACAGAAATTATGGGTTCTGACTATGACAAAATTATCTGGCTTATTCAAAAAAATCGTTATATTAAGGATGTTTTTTCCGATGCTCCTACCAATCTCAATTTTGCACGCGAGATACAGCGAATACGCAGAAGTTTATATGAAATAAGAGTTATCCGTAACCGTGTATTTCATCATGAACCTGTATTCAATACTAAAAAATTGTCATTTGATGAATTACTGACAACCTACAAAGATGCCAAGGAATTATTAGGTTGGTTAAGTAAAGATGCTTTATATTTTTTTGAAGAAAATAATCAATTTGAAAAATTGGTAAATTCAATCCCATCAAGTATGCAATGATATCAATAGCTAGTAAGGTGCGTTACGCGATCGCTAACACACCCTACAGAAATATGATATTAATGCACCAACTCAATAGCCCGCTTAGTCAACGCTTCCGCAGTCAACCCATTAAACGCCATCAACTCACCCGCACTGGCGGTAGTTTCCCCACGCTTCCAAGCGAAAATATCCCGCTTACTGGTACTGCGTAACATAATAGGTTCTAACATCGCACCTGCACCACCAGTCACACCAATTAACGCATCACCAGCAAACAAACTATCAAATTCTGCATCACTCAAAAACCCACCATCAGGTTCAGAACAAGTATCCCAAGCTGTATCATTAGCACGATATAAACGCCGGGGGTTAATAACAGAAATTATCTTCACTCCAATACCTTCTGTCTCTAAAAATGCCGCCGCTTCAAACACCGGAATTAAGGTCATATCGCCAATTACAGCAAAGACAACCTGTTTTCCTCCGGCAACTTCATGTAATAAAATCGCGCCTTTTTCTAACCCTTGTTTGGTTTGTTCTAAAGTTGTTCTAATGGGTAAAGATGACTTACTTGCAGTGATGACAATGCCTTTATTTTTTGTTCCTAAAGCCCAGTCATAACAGACTTGAATACTGTTAGCATCGGGGGGGAAAACAGGAAATACATTACCATTTCTCATCATCGAAGCAAAGTAAGCTTCAATTTCTGGTCTTTGGTGTGTCCAACCGTTGCGACCTTGTTCTAATGCACCGGCAGTAAATAAGGTAATAGTTGACGGTGTTTTTCTTCTTAATTCTGCCATTGCTTGGGTGACAGTTTGCCAAATTGGTAAACCATTGATGGCAAAAGATTCATAGGAACACCACAAACTTCTCGCACCCATTAAGGATAAACCAACTGCTAAACCTGCACAAGCATCTTCGCTCAAAGGCTCGTAAACTTGACCTCCTGGAGCCTGATGATAGGTTTCATCGGCTGTGGGGTGAATGATTTTTAAGGCTTCATTAATATTACCAATTCCTGAAGCGGCGTTACCATCGGCGTTAGTTACTAGGAAGTTTTTATCTTTATTTCCGATTATTCCTACTAACCTTCCCATTGCCGTTGTCGAAACTTTTGGATCTCCGCCAACTGCATATTCTTCTAATGGTAATTCCCCGATATCTGCTAAAGGTAATTCAAATTCTGTAACTACGGTTTTCGCTGCGGGTCCACCTCCGGCACGTTCGGCGTTTGTGCGGACTGTTTGCCATGCTTCCACAGATAAAGCGCGTTTTTGTAAGGCTGTGACAATGTGAGGCGCGGTTAAGGTATCTTGAGGATAGAGGTTGTGAGATTTTGCCCCTAAAGCGTGAACACCCGCGCCTTTGAGTTGTTTAATGATAAATACCGTTAATGTGCCACTCAAAGCAGAACGGGCAGCTTTATCAATGCCTACTAATACCGCTTTAGTAAATTCTAACCGTTTTTGGAAGGAGAAAATGGTACTATCTACGTAATCTCCCGGTTGGTTTTGGTCGTCAAATTCCTTGGCATCAACGATGATCACTTCCGCAAAACCGTTACCTTTCCAATAAGCGATCATTTCATCGGTGGTTTTTAAAGATACCATGCTATGATGTTCTTGGCTGTAACCGTTCCAAACTAGGATAGGTAGGAAGTTGGTTACATTGGGGTAAGCGGTGTGAAAATGCGCCATTGCACTCATGATGTAGGGTTCACCGAGTCCCCCATCTCCCACGGTGAAGGGGAAGAGTTTGTCACGGTGTAGCAGTGCAGCAGACATCGCAAAATGTTGTCCTTGTCCCAAAGGACCAGCAGGGGCGAGAATACCAGGAATATAACCGGATAAATGTCCTAATAAACCGTGTTTTTCCCGAAAGCGATCGCGCAATTGTTGTACTGTAGAAATGCCCATGTCTTCTAAAGAACGGTCGAGAAACATGGCACTATAAAAACCGGGGGCGTGGTGTCCAACTTCGGTGATAATGTTTTTATGTCCCAGCATGACCAAAGCTGCATAAGCTTCCGCTTGGCTGGCAAAACCGCCGGGATGTCCAGAAGCCTTACTACCAGTAATTTGTAGGGTCAGGTAGCGCAGGGCATCGGCAGCTAGTAGGGTTTGATAAACTGCTGTAGTATCATTGGGATTAGCGATCGCACCTTTGCCCGATTCTATCACCGGCGTTGCACCATAAGTTTCAAAATCTGGCAATGCTTCCCCAAAATATTGAATACCTTCACAAAAACTTGGAACTGCGGAAGATGCCTTTGTTGTAGTTGCTGTCATGCTGAGTACCTTAAATAAATTCGTCGGAAACTTTAAATGCTGGTTTACAGTGGTTTTCATGAATGACTTTTTTATCTCACGCAAAGACGCAAAGGCGCAAAGGGGAAATAAGAGAAGTCTGAAGACTTGAAAACTACTGTAATGTAACCAAAATTTTACATCTTCACGGTTGTAAAGGTTTATTGCAGTTTTAGAATGCAAAACATAAGCAGAGATTATGAAAGCAGCATGACAAACCAATAGCCCGCAAGGAAATGATAGCGAAGCGTGGCGTTAGCCATATTTCTTTGCTAATAGCCAAAGTCATCTAAAGATGACTCAATAACCAGAAAATTCTTCAGTAAACTTTAGTTTACTTGATTTATTAGCCATGAAATGAATTTCATGGCGGGTGTGGAAGCTGACGCAAAATATCTCTAAAACCTTCTTTCCTCCATGTCCTCTGTGCCTTCGTGGTTCGTTTTCTCATTAACTCCTGACTTCTGTACGGGCAAAGTAGGGGCGAAGTAGGGGCGAAGTAGGGGCGAAGTAGGGGCGAAGCATTCGGAAAATAGGCTTTTGATAAAATGATAATTTGTCGCCCGAATGCTTCGCCCTTACAGGAAAATAGGCTTTTGATAAAATGATAATTTGTCGCCCGAATGCTTCGCCCTTACAGGAAAATAGCCTTTTGATAAAATGATAATTTGTCGCCCGAATGCTTCGCCCTTACAGGAAAATAGCCTTTTGATAAAATGATAATT
>NZ_JAQMTI010000149.1:0-4926 GCF_028329225.1 Sphaerospermopsis kisseleviana CS-549
CGGTTGGTGAGCGAAGTCGAACCACGGTTGGTGAGCGAAGTCGAACCACGGTTGGTGAGCGAAGTCGAACCACGGTTGGTGAGCGAAGTCGAACCACGGTTGGTGAGCGAAGTCGAACCATTACCTTGAAAATAAGAAGGATTATTCCCCATAATCGCTTCATATTGCTCTTGTGTTACTGGATATTTACCCATAAAGAAACTGGGAACAGTTACTTGACGTTGGGGACCTTCATCGGAATCTCGTTGTGCTTCGCTTTCCGGTGAACCCATGAGGAATGTTCCTCCTGGTATTTCCACCATTTCCAAAATTACACCGTTTCCTAAATCCTCTTCATAGTATCTTGCAGAAGCATTGCTTTTATTAATCATGCTTCCTTGTGAGTTGGTTTTCACAACTTCAAAATTAAAGGTTTTCAGGTTGGAATTATTTGATGTTGTAAAAATTGAAGTTATTTTTTCTCCACTCCCAGAAAATAACTTATTAGCAACAACCGCTAAACCAAAACTCCCAACAGCAACACTAGCCAGTTGTAAAAAATGACGACGATCTGTTTTTGGAGGAGGAAGTGATGGAGGTGGTGCTGGTGCTGGTGGAGGTGGTGCTGGTGCTGGTGCAGGAGTTAAAGCTTTTAGTGTTTGTCCTGCATCTTGGTAACGTTCGCTAAAATGATAACGCACCATTTTAGTTAAAATCTTGGCAAAATCTTCACTGACATTTGCCCAATTGCGCCAAATTACCTCTTCAGTGGTAGGATCTTTAGGTAATTTATGGGGTTGTATTCCCGTCAAGGCATAAATTCCCAACATCCCCACCGCATAAATATCACTTGCTAATTTTGGACTTCCTGCGGTTTGTTCACTAGGCATATAACCAGGAGTACCAATAGCAACTGTTAAAATAGTTTGACCTTGGGAGTTTACCGTCATGGTTTCCTTCACTGCACCAAAGTCAATCAACATAATCTTACCATCCCCACTGCGACGCATGATATTTTGAGGTTTCAGATCGCGGTGAATCATATTTTGTTGATGAACAAAATTTAAAACTTCTAAAATTTCGATCAGTAACTTTTTCACCTGATTTTCAGGTAACTTATTTTGCGGATAAACTTCCTTACTTAAATCTTCACCTTTAACAAATTCCTGAACTAAATAAAATTCATTATTTTCTTCAAAATAAGCGAAAAGTCGAGGAATTTGATCATGAGATCCCAACTTCTGTAATGTTTCTGCTTCCTGTGCAAATAACCTTCTAGCAACAGGTAAAGCTGCTGCGGTATTGGGTGGTTTAATTTGCAAATGTTTCACCACACACTGAGGATGGTTAGGTAAATCTAAATCTTGCGCTAGGTAAGTATCACCAAAAGCACCGCTACCTAAAACGCGGCTGATTTGATAGCGTTGACGTAGTTTCACACCTATCACCATCTGATTTACAGAGAAAAAACAGATACGGTAATGATTGTGTCACATTTTTTGGATAAAGGCAATATGGTTTAATGGCCAATAGGACATGGTGCTGATTTCACCAAAGTTAAGCTGTTGTGCATTTAATTTGTATAAGTGGAACAGGCATCTTGCCTGTTAAACAAGAGTTCAGAATATTAGGATTATACAATTTAGCTGTGTAACAGCTTATTTCTCCTGACGAAATTTTAGTTACATTTCATTAACGTACCCTACAGAATTGGCGATCGCACTATCATAAATTCTCACCTTTAAGACTCTCATAAATACTAGCCAATAACTTCTCAAACACCACCGCTTTAAATTCTTCATTATTCATCACTTCCATAAAGATTTTTTCATTCCCGTCCATGCGTTCAATAAACAACGCTTCCAGATGCTTTTCTAGGACAGGGGCGAAGTTTTCTTTGCTGTTGACTTGGGCTGCTTGTTTGATATGATCTTTACTAATAGCTGTTTCGGTGATTTGTTCAAAAAATAACTGATCTGCTAGGGTAAAATTAGTCCCAAACCGTTCATTAAGAGAGTCTATAAGCTGGGATAGGGGAACTTCTCTATCTGGTTGACGAGTTCCCACTGCTGTAGCACCTGTTAATGGTTCTGCTGTCCCTGACTTTAAATCAATCTTTCCTTCACTGATTTTTTCTAAGCGATAATATTTGATTTCTATATCCCCAGATAAATCAATTTGGGGAGCGTTTTTACTTTTGGGTAATTTCTTGAGTAAAAATCGTCCGTAAGCATAAAGTTTTTCAAGTTCTGAATCTTGATAAGGAATAATTTGCGCTAGGAATAAATACAAATTACGAAAGCTGGTTAATTGATTTTTAAATTGTTCTTGTTCTGCTTCTGCTAATTCTTTATATTTGTCTACAATTGGATCTAATAAACTATTTAATTTTTGATGTTCACCGCCAGTCAAGGAAGTTTTAGGACGAAACCAAATTTCACACCATTGGTTAACATCATCTAGGCTAAAAAGTTGCCATTGATAAAGTTGATAGGATAAATCATTTAATTGTTGGGGGTCTGCTGTTTCTCCTACGGGGGTTTCTTCGTAGTAAGGTTTAAAAGCTTTGTAAATGTCCTCTGGTTTGTTGACAAAATCCAGTACAAAGGTGTCTTCTTTCCCTGTGGTGGTACGATTGAGGCGAGATAAAGTTTGCACTGCTTGGACTCCATCTAGCCTTTTATCTACAAACATTGTATGTAATAATGGTTGGTCAAATCCAGTTTGAAATTTATTCGCTACTAATAATACTTGGTAAGCATCACTGGTAAATTTATCAGCAATTTCTTGAGATTTTATTCCTCCATTCATGTTGACTTCTGTAAATGTTTCATCTGGTAATTCATCTAAGGTGATAGAACCAGAGAAAGCGACTAAAGATCTAATATCACTATAGCCTTTTGCTTGAATATATTTATCAAATTCCAGTTTATATCTTACTGCGTGTTCACGGGAACGGGTGACAACCATTGCTTTGGCTTTACCGCCTATTTTATGACGGGTATGGTTGCGGAAATGTTCGATAATAATTTCTACTTTTTGGGCGATGTTATGGGGGTGAAATTCGATAAATCTGGCAATGGCTTTGGCTGCTTGGCGACGGGGTAAATCGGGATTTTCTTCTGAGGTGCGGAAAAGTTGATAATACCTTTCATAGCAGGTATAATTGGCTAGTACATCTTTAATATATCCCTCTTCAATTGCTTGCCGCATGGTGTAAAGATGAAAGGGAGATTGACCGTTTTCTCCTGGTTCATCAAATACCAGCAGGGTTTTTTGTTTGGGTGTAGCTGTAAAGGCGAAATAACTCAAGTTAGGTTGTTTGGTGCGGGCAATTTGTTCTTTTAATAGTTCTTGTTTGGCTTGGTCTGTTAAGTCTTCTTCTTCTGTTTCATCTGCTAAAATTTGGGCAGCAATGGCTGATTCAATGCCATCTTTATTGAGAATTTGCCGCAGTTCATTGGCGGTTTCTCCACTTTGGGAACTATGTGCCTCATCTACTATAATAGCAAAGCGTTTATCTTTGGTGGTGATGTCTATGGTTTTACCTTTTTTAGCTAAGGTTTCGATCGCTTTATTAATAAAGGGGAATTTTTGAATAGTGGAAATAATAATTGGTACACCATCATTTAAAGCTGTGGCTAGTTGTTGGGTGTTTTCATCTATTTTTTGCACCACTCCGGCTTTATGGTCAAATTGATAAATGGTGTTTTGTAATTGTTGGTCTAAGATGGTTCTATCGGTGATAACGACGACGGTATGAAAGATTTTTTCATCTTGGTTATCGTGGAGGTTGGCTAACCGATGTGCCAACCATGCAATAGAGTTTGATTTTCCTGAACCTGCGGAATGTTGAATTAAATAATTATGTCCGGCTTTATATTTTTTGGTATGTGCAATTAATTGACGAACTACATTAAGTTGATGATAGCGGGGGAAAATTAAAGTTT
The DNA here is from genome assembly GCF_028329225.1 of Sphaerospermopsis kisseleviana CS-549. Lineage (NCBI taxonomy): Bacteria > Bacillati > Cyanobacteriota > Cyanophyceae > Nostocales > Aphanizomenonaceae > Sphaerospermopsis > Sphaerospermopsis kisseleviana. The sequence continues at coordinate 3,930 of NZ_JAQMTI010000149.1, forward strand.
CTTTTTTTTGATAGTTAATTCCTGTGGCTGTGGGTGTTTTGATTTCTTCTATTTTGATGTGTAAAAATCGGGCTAATATATCTAATAAACTATCTTTTGCTAATACTTCTCGCCAAAAGTAACTGGTGCGATATTCGCCATTTTCCCCCGGTGGGTTGCCAGCACCGTGGTTATGGCCTTTGTTGAAGGGGAGGAAGTAAGTATTTTCTCCTGCTAGTTTGGTGGTCATCCATACTTCTTCTGTGTCTAGGGCAAAGTGGACTAAGCACCGTTGTTTAAAGACAAATAGGGGGTCTTTGGGGTCTCTATCCTGTTTGTATTGGTGGATGGCGTTGAGGTAGGTTTGCTGGGTGAGGGGGTTTTTCAGTTCGATGGTGGCGATGGGTAGGCCGTTGAGACTGAGGAGGATATCAGGTATACGTCCGGTTTTAATTGTCACTTGGCGGGTGATGGTGAGGCGATTTTTTTGATACTGTGCCAAGGTGTCGGGGTTCATGGCGGTGTTAGGTTGGAAGTAGGCGACTCGTAAGGTTTTACCGTAGCATTTGAAACCATTACGGAGGACATCTAGCATTCCCCGGCTTTTGAGTTCTTTGGTGAGGCTATCTATGAGGATTTTTTGGGGGTCTTTATTGGTGGCTAGGCGTTGCCATTGTTTAGGTTGGGTGGTTTGGATGAAATTGATGATTTCTGTGGGGAAAAGGGCGGTTTCTGGGTCGTATTCTGCGGCGTTTCCCTGGTGGTAGCCACTGTGTTGCAGTAGTTCCCCTTCGATGGTGTGTTCAAATTCTTTTTCTGTGTGCATTGGTGTATGACCAAATTTTGTAAATATTTTCAGTATAATCCTAATATTCTTAACCCTTGTAGCACAGGCACACTTCGACATAGTTCGACTCCGCTCACTAACCGCTCAGTACAAGTCTTGCCTGTTCTGTACATCATGTAGATGAAATATGCTGTAAATATTTTAAATTGGTTGGGTAGAACAAAGTGAAAC
>NZ_JAQMTI010000150.1:0-3702 GCF_028329225.1 Sphaerospermopsis kisseleviana CS-549
AGGGAAGGGGGGAAGGGGGGTTAGGTTTCTAGAGATTAAGCTGTTACACAGCTAAATTGTATAACCCTAATGTTCTGAACTCTTGTTTAACAGGCAAGATGCCTGTTCCACTTATACAAATTAAATGCACAACAGCTTATCGGTTTCATCTAATACTTTTCAAACAACCTCTTAGGCATTTTACATTTTGTTACATACCTTGGTTTTTTCCTGCTGACTTACTTGACTTCTTGAAGAAGTCGGGGATCTGAATCTTACAATGTTCACAAATCAAATAGGATTGCTGCAATTTATTGGTAGTCCTAAACAACCTACTTTCACGGTCTGTCAATTAGTGAATGGCGTATATCAACAGCGAAAATATCGTTTATGAGATATAATTATCTCTGGACTATTTCCCAATTTGCAAATTAAACTTGATGATGTTATGTCATGTTAGAAAACCTTGTTCAAAACAATCTTTATTTCAGTTTTTATCCTATTCCCCCTGTTTCCAGGGTGTGAGAGGTGATTTAAATCAAACTTTCAGGATCAACTCCTAAATTCTTCAACATTTCAGCTAATTTTTTCGCTTTTTCTTCAGCTTGATTCTTTTTTTCTTCACTTTGTTGAATCCTTTCCTCTGGTGTTAAAAATCTTTTACCATTTTCATCAAACCAATATAACCATTCTCTGGTTATTCCTTGATAAGTTCCCTTTTCTTTACCGATTCCTAAACCAATTTCTGGCAACCAAACGGGATTTCCAGGAATTAAAATATATTCCCCATCCACTAATTTATAAACCTCTAAAGTTTCTTTGATTTTCCGTTGGGGATTATATACCACATAATATAAAATCCCTAACTCATCGGCATAAAATTCTTTTTTAGTGCTATATTCATTTCTGTAGGTTTGGGAAACTACTTCTAATACTAAACTAGGTAATTTCTGTTCTTCCCACAAGACATAACTAGAACGTAATTTTTCATGAATTACCCTGGGAATACCAATACTTAAAAACCCATCTGGTACTATTGCAGGTTCATTTGGATCATAATATATTCCCATATCCACACCAAAAAACCAATCCCATCTTTGAGACCAAATTAAGGCTAACATGGCTTTTAATAAACCGGGAATTAAATCTTGTAGTTCGTTATCCACTGGTGTTTCGTCAGAGTCCGGTAGTTCTTCTGATGAAGGTAAGCAATGCAAAGGATTGTAATTTAGCATAATTGATGCTACCTATTCTATTCTTAGTATATATTACGTAGGTGACTGGGGACTGGTGACTGGTGACTGGGGACTGGTGACTGGTGACTGGGGACTGGGGACTGGGAAAAAAATTTGAGATTTGAGATTGGATCTGACAAAAATAATCCAAAATCTAAAATCCCAAATCCCAAATCCCAAATCCAAAATTAATAACTCCTGACTCTTAAATTAAGTTATGAAAACATAACGTAAAAATCCGTTACCAAAACTGTAACCAGCAAGGATTTATGTATTTTCTATGCGATAGTGAACATCTAACACATCATTAACGTCTAACTAAACAGAAAGCTAGAACAAAAAATGAGGTAGTAGATGAACCGACAAAAATTTAATGTTGTGCAAGAAAATTTTTTACAAAGGCGCTACGGAGTCAGTTTGGGTAGACGCTACGTTTTAGCAGCAGCTAGTATTGTGATGCTGAGTGTATTGGGATATTCAGCAGTAGATAACAATACAAATTTAATCAGTAAATCTTCCCCAAGCAACACTGAATCTCTCTTAGCTGGAGATAATTAGTATCAATTATGATGCTACCTAACTCCTTTTAATAATGTGTACCGGTTTTGCGATGATTAACAGCAGTTACAGTATCCGGTTTGAGTAATTTACCATTATCTACAGTGGCATATACTACCCAATGATCACCACATTCTAGACGTTGGTTAACGGAACATTCTAAATATGCAGCAGCATCAGTCAGGACTGCACAACCATTATCAGCTTCTACCGTTTGGAAATTAGCAAACCTGTCTTCTCCAGGGGCGAAATTTTTACGGAAATGTCTCATGTAGTCTACATGAACACCATCTGGAAGAACATTCAGGACAAACTTACCACCAGGATACATCAATGATTCAACTGCTCTTTCCTTGGCGATCGCCACTGTAATTCCTGGAGGATTAAAGGTAGCTTGAGATACCCACGTTCCCAGCATTGCTGTGGAAACTTCCCCTTGTTTAGCTGCAACTACACATACAGAACCAACTATTCTCCCTACTGCTTGTTCTACAGGGGTTGCAGGTTGTTGTGGTACACGAATTTTTTTCGCTTTTTTCAAACTTTGTGCAAAGTCTGTACCTATTTCTTCGCACATTTTCAGGGTGACTTCATCGGGTTTAAACTTGACTTTCAAAGTGTCAAACCCAAACCGATATCCCCCATCTCGCAGTTTACCTTCTACTAAGTCTAAAGCTTCTCCACTCCAACCATAAGAACCAAACACACCTGCTAATTTACTATTATCACCAATAGCTAAAACAATACCTAAAGCAGTGTGAATAGGTGTGGGAGCATGACCACCGATGGTAGGAGTACCAATAATAAACGCATCTGCCTGTTCTACAGTACCACGAATTTCTCCAGGGCTGGCAAATTCGCAATTAATAGATTTTACCGCAACTCCACCTTTAGTTAATCCCCAAGCGATCGCCTGTGCTAAAGTGGCAGTGTTACCATAAGCAGAAGCATAAAGTAACGCTACGGAAATTTCCCGATCTTTTTGAGCGCGACTCCATTCACTATAAGCTTTAGTTAATTCTATCAACCCAGTGCGAATCAATGGACCATGACCCACTGCATACATCCTCACCTGCAAATCAGAAATTTTTTCTAATGCAGCTTCGACATGAGTTGCATGGGGAGCCATCAAACAATTAAAGTAATAACGCTGATCTTCTTTAAAAGCTTCTGAATTATCATCAAAAACTTCATCACCACAGATATGCGACCCAAATAATTTATCAGTATAGAGAATTTGGGTTTGTTGATCATAGGTGCAAAGTGCTTCTGGCCAACGGGGACTAGGAGTAGGTAAGAATTTCAAAACATGACCTTTACCTAAATCTAAAGTTTCTTTCCCCCGCATAATCAAAACTTTAATATCTTGATCTGGGAAAGATGCACGCAAATTATTTGCACCAACCATAGAACAAACAAAAGTAATTTGCGGTGCAAGTTCTAACAGTGCTTTTAAAGTTGGTATACGATTAGGGCTAAAATGACCCAAAATCACATAATCTAACTTTCTCAAATTAACTGTATTCTGCAATGCTGCAAAATAAATATTAGTAAATCCTTCTCCCGGAGGATCAATTAATGCAGTTTTATCGGCTTCTATTAAATAGCAATTTGCGGTAGTTCCTCGACAAAGTGCATATTCAACTTCAAACCTTAGACGTGACCAACTCCTAGCTCTGAGAACTTTGGTATTGGTGGCGATCGGTAAAATTTGTACGTCCCGTGGTTTGGAATCTGTCATAGATTTTTCTTGTGAATAAAAAACTTGAGAAACCCAATTTTTAGCTGAGGTGAAAGCATTAGAAACAGAATCAGAAAATGACATAATATTTATCAAATATTATTGGTAATTGGTAATTGGTAATTGGTAATTGGTAATGGGTAATTGGTAATTGGTAATTGGTAATGGGTAATGGGTAATGGGTAATGG